>DASZWQ010000051.1 GCA_035546535.1 Pirellulales bacterium
CCCCGTGGTGTCGAAAGCCCCGCCGGCAATCGGAGTTGAACCCTGCAACGTCGCTACAAGTGACCGGAAGTCGACATATCCGAGAAGTTCGGCGATGCCGAAGTCGGGCGGCACGTTTGCCTGTTGAAAGACCAGGCCGAAATTGGCGAAACCACTCCCCGGGTTAAAGGGGAGACCACCAGGCGATTCGACTCCGCCACCGCTACCCGGCTTTTGCGGAGTGCTGTTCACGGTAATGGCAGCACCGCTCTCAAAGGTCACAACACCGCCTAGGTTCGTAACATTGATATGTCCACCTAGGTCGATCGTGTCGGACCCGAACGACTGAGGAAAAGATATTGAGTTGCCGTCATCGAATAACTCTGCTGAAAGCACCGAGTGGAACAAGAAATATTCCCCGCCGCTTGCCCAAGCATTCTCGGCCGAGAGAGCGAGTGACAATAGCGCCGCAATGCAGAAAAGTGCCGGCCCACAAAGTCGCCCAAGTGCGCCCCATCTGTAAAGAGGCGGAAAGCCTGCCTTAATATATGGGACCGAAGCAAATAACCGCGGCACAGCGGTGGCGCAACATTCGATGAAGTGCATGAGTTGCCACAATACAAAGAGTGCGGAGGACGCAATCGAGAAGTAACGCGACTTGATTTTGCGTTGGCTAGCGTTCTCCGGGGGGCAACTCAGTGATGTGGAGTCTAACTCGCAAGGAAGGGATTACAAGCAGTTCCCCCGTCAAACCGCCCCGCCGTCCGAAGTGGCACCAAGATCTCGGCAATCGTTTCATGTCCGGAATTCGAATTCTGGCCTGGTATTCCCTTACGTGGCCGGCGCCCTGCCGTGTGGCTTGACCCTGCGCACAGCGCGTGTTATCCCACGTGGCGTGAAATACGAGCCGCTCCTGCACATCGTTCTCTTTCAGCCCGAGATTCCCCATAACACCGGGAGCGTCGGTCGCACGTGCGTTGCCGCCGGGGCGAAGCTGTGGCTCGTCCGCCCACTCGGCTTCCGGTTGGACGATTACTACCTGCGCCGCGCGGGCCTGGACTATTGGCCCCATCTCGAGTGGGAAGCGGTCGACGATTGGCAAGCGCTGTGCGCCAAGCTGCCGGCGAGCGAAGGGTACTATTACTTCACCAAAACCGCCGCGCGCAGCTACACGACGGTCAACTATCAAGTGGGGGACGTGCTCGTCTTCGGCAGCGAATCGCAAGGCTTGCCGGCGAGTATCCTGGAACCGAACCGCGAGCGCGCCTTGCGCATCCCAATCCGGCCGGCGGCGCGCAGCTTGAACCTGTCGAATTCCGTCGCCATCGTCACGTTCGAGGCACGCCGGCAATGGGAACACAAGGGCGCGCGGCCGCTGCCGGGCGAGGCCGGAGATAGCTAAGTCCACGCCGTCAATTGCATCAAAACACCAACAGAAGAAATCGTCATGCCTTCGATCACCGCCGACAAACTGACCGATTTCGCCGCCGCGCTTTTGACGGCCGGAGGGCTCAGCCGGGACGAAGCCGCGCTCGTGGCGCGCAGCCTGGTGGCCGCCAACCTCCGCGGCCACGATTCGCACGGTGTCATGCGCGTGCCGTATTACCTCGACCAGGTTGCCAAGGGCGAACTACGGCCGGGCGCGACGATGACCATCTTGAACGAGTCCCCTGCCCTGCTCATGGCCGATGGCCACTGGGGATTCGGCCAGTCGCTCGCCCGCGACTTGACGAGCCACCTGATCGCCAAAGCGCGGAAATCGGCCGTCTGTGTCGGCACGTTGATCCACAGCGGCCACATCGGCCGCTTGGGTGAATATTGCGAGCAAGCCGCGGATGCTGGCATGGTCTCGCTGGTGATGGTCAACACGCATGGGGCCGCGCGACGCGTCGCGCCCGTCGGCGGCACGGCGCCACGGCTGGGAACGAATCCTTTGGCCTTCGGCGTGCCGAGCGAACAGGGAACACTCGTTCTCGACTTCGGCACAAGCGCCACGGCCGAAGGCAAGGTGCGGGTGAAGAAGATCGCCGGCCAGACGTGCCCCGACGGTTGGTTGCTCGATGCCGAAGGCCACCCGACGAACGATCCCAATACGCTCTACGGCAATCCGCCCGGCACGATTCGCCCGATGGGAGGGGATCAGGCGTATAAAGGTTTCGGCCTGGCGCTGATGATCGAGGTGCTGGCCGGCGCCCTTTCGCGCGGCGTGACGATTCGTGAAAAGCCGATCAACCAGCTCGGCAACTGCGTGTTCATGTTGGTGATGGCGCCCGACCGTATGTGTGGCGACGAACATTTTGGCGCCGAGGTCGCGCAATTGGTCGAGTTCGTGCGCGGTTGCCCGCGCGCCGCAGGAGTCGACGCGATTCAACTCCCGGGCGATCCTGAACGTCGCGTGCTCGCAACCCGCCAGGCGACTGGTATTCCGCTCGACGACGGTAACTGGCGAGCGCTCGTGGACCTGGCGGCGAAGTTGAACGTCCCCTGCCCTGTCTAGTTTCGATTGCTTACTTTGCACTCTCGCGTAAAGGGACATGCCTGGTGCTATGAACCGTGCGACTCTCAAGTTCCTGTTGCTACACGCTCTACTCATGGCGATGCCGCCAGGCGCTCGCGCCGCCGAAACGCAAGTGCGCCAGCCGGAATTCCTCGAGCAATACGCCGCGACCTACCGCTTCAGCCTCGGCCGGCCGGCTGGCATCCAGATCACGCGCGCCGGTGATGCGGTGCTGTTTTTGCGATCCGGGCCGCGCAGTTTCGTGCGCGACCTGTACGAATTTGACGTCGCCAAAGGGACCGAACGGCTGCTGGCCTCGGCCGACAAACTATTGGCCGGCTCGCAGGAAGAGTTGAGCGATGAAGAAAAAGCCCGCCGCGAGCGAATGCGTCTGGCCGCGAAGGGAATCGCGTCGTTCGAGTTGTCGCACGATGGGCGTCGGCTGCTCATCCCGCTGTCGGGCCGGCTGTTTCTTGTCGAGCGGGCGACCGGCGCCGCCCGCGAATTGAGTAGCGCGTCAGGCGGCGCGATCGACGCGCGGTTTTCGCCCGACGGGCGCCGCGTGGCGTACGTCCGCGGCGGCGAGCTCTTCGTACTCGATATCGAATCCGGCGAAAGTCGCGCTTTGACCCACGGCGCGACCGAAACATTGACGTTTGGCCTCGCCGAGTTCGTCGCGCAGGAGGAAATGGGGCGCATGCACGGCTATTGGTGGTCGCCCGACAGTCAATCGATCGTCTTTCAAGAGACCGACACGAGCGAGGTCGAAACGCTATACATCGCCGACCCGGCCCATCCCGAGCGCCCCGCGCAAAGCTGGCGCTACCCGCGCCCCGGCAAGAACAACGCCCGCGTGCGCTTGGGCATCGTGCCGGCCAGCGGCGGCGAACCGCGCTGGATCAACTGGGACCGCGAGGCATTTCCCTACCTGGCCGCCGTGGAATGGGACGAGGGCGGTCCGCCGCTGGTGCTCGTGCAAAATCGGGAGCAAACCGTCGAACGACTGCTGGCCGCCGATCCAGCCACCGGCGCCACGCGCGAGCTTCTCACCGAAAAGGACGACGCCTGGCTGAATCTCGACGTCGGCCTGCCACGCTGGCTTCCCTCGGGCGAAGGTTTTCTCTGGTCGAGCGAACGATCGGGCAACTGGCAGCTCGAGCTGCGCGCGCCCGATGGTGCGCTCGTGCGACCATTGACCACAACCGAGCTGAACTATCGCCACGTGCTCGGTTTCGACAAAGGAACCAACCGCGTGCTGATCGCCGCCGGCGCCGAACCCACGGAGAGCCACGTCTATTGCCTCGGTCTCTCAGCCGACGCCGCGCCCGTAAAACTAACGACGACGCCGGGCGTACACGCGGCGGTCGTGGCCGAGGAAAACGGCGCATACGTGCTGACGACACAAACGCTCGACGCAGATCCAAAATCAACCGTCCACGCGCGCGACGGCCGGCAACTTGGTACACTAAAAAGCGTGGCCGAGACGACGCCGCTGCCGCCGCGCGTCGAGCTGACGACCGTCGGCACCAGCCCGACCCTGCACGCGGCGATCATCCGGCCGAGCGGTTTCGATGCCGAGCGAAAACATCCGGTCCTCGTCAGTGTCTACGGCGGTCCACACTCACAAACCGTCCTCGCGGCGCGCGGCCGATACCTGCTCGATCAATGGCTGGCCGAGCAGGGCTTCATCGTCGTCTCGATCGACGGACGGGGCACGCCGGCGCGCGGCCGCGCTTGGGAACGAGCGATCCGCGGCAACCTGATTGATGTGCCGCTTGCGGACCAGGTGGCCGGCCTGCGCGCGCTGGCGGCGAAGTATCCGCAGCTTGACCTCGAGCGCGTCGGCATTTACGGTTGGTCGTTCGGCGGCTATTTCACGGCCATGGCCGTGATGCGCGAGCCGGACGTTTTTCAAGTCGGCGTGGCCGGGGCGCCGGTCACCGACTGGCGCGACTACGACACGCATTACACCGAACGCTATCTCGGCCTGCCCGGCAAGAACGAGCGCGGCTACGAGGCCAGCTCCGTTCTGACCTATGCGGCCCAGTTGCGGCAACCGCTTTTGCTGGTCCACGGTACCGCGGACGACAATGTCTATTTCCTGCACAGCATACGATTGGCCGACGCGCTGTTTCGCGCGCGGCGCGACTTCGAGTTTCTGCCCCTCTCGGGCCTGACGCATATGGTTCCCGACCCGGTGGTCACACGCAGCCTTTACACGCGGATCGCCGAACACTTTCTAAAACATCTCGGGCCGACCGATTGGTGACATTTTGCATGGTCGCTATCAAAATGGGCGCGGCCAGCCGGCTCGACAGTCGCTATGATTGGTACGCCCGGTTGATCAGCCGGACGATTCTGCCGCGGGTCCCTTCCAACAACGAACAACAGGAAATCCTCGCATGGCCATTTCCGTTCAGCAGAAGGACGCCATCGACAAGTGGTTCAAGGACCATAACCTGGCGCCCAAGTGCGGCTTGTGCGGCGGCTCGACGTGGAAGCGCGATATCGTGGCCGTGATGCGATCGACCGATCCCAGCAATGCCGGCGGCGGCATCATGGCGACCGGGCCAGGCTTATTGCGTATGCTGCGGCTGACCTGCCCGAATTGCGCCGGCGTGCTCTTGATCGACGCCGGACCTCTGGGGATTTAGTTTTCCGAGGCGCCTGCGGCGCCTCTCGCTTAACAGTCGAAACGCGCTGAATCCCCGGTGTGGCGAAGCATGCAATCCTCGACGTGCACGCTAGAAACGGCCGATGGCGTGAGCCTGCACACGTATCGTTGGCTGCCCGACGGCGCGCCGCGGGCAAGCGTGCAGATCGTGCACGGCTGGGCCGAGCACGCGGCCCGCTACGCCCGGCTGGCCGAGGCATTATGCGAGAGCGGATTGGCCGTCTACGCCCACGACCTGCGCGGCCATGGCCACACGGCACGCTCCGAGGCCGAGCTCGGTTTCTTTGCCGAGCGTGACGGCTGGGAACGTTGCGTGGATGATCTGTCATGCATTCACCAACACATCGCCGCGGCGCAGCCGGGCTTGCCGCATCTTCTGCTCGCTCATTCGCTCGGCTCTTTCATGGCCCAGCACTTTATCAGCGAGCATGGCGACCGGTTCGCGGGGGTCGCTCTCTCGGGCACCAGCGGGCGGCCGCCGGCGATCGCCCGGCCGGGCGTGCTACTAGCGCGGTTCGAGCGCTTCCGCGCCGGGCCGCATGGCAAAAGCAAGATCCTGCACAAGATGTTTTTCGAAGACCAGAACCGCTTGTTCGCCCCGGCCCGCACGTCGTTCGATTGGCTATCGCGCGACGCGGCCGAAGTCGACAAGTACATCGCCGACCCGCTGTGCGGCTTTCCTTCGCAGGTGCAGGCGTACCTCGACGTGCTGCACGGCCTGTTCGAAATAGCGCGGCCCGCGCGGCAAGCGAGAATTCCCAAGACGCTGCCGCTCTACATCTTCCACGGCAGCCGCGACCCGGTGGCGGCCAACGTGCGGCAGTTACTCACGGCCTACCGCGCCGCCGGCCTGCAAAACGTGAGCTACAAGGCCTACGCCGACGCACGGCACGAAACCCTCAACGAAACGAACCGTGCGGAAGTGACGCGCGACCTGATCACCTGGTTCGAAGGCGTGCTAAAAGAGTCGTCTCGGCTGACGGTGAACTGCCGTGGCCGATAGCGCGGCAACGCGTCTTTACTCGCTGGTTTCGCCCTTGGCGTCGACACCTTCGGCAGGCAGTTCGGCGGGCGCGCCAGGCGAGGATTCGGCGTCAGGGTCGACCGGCAGCGTGACAACCGGCTTCACGTTCTTGCTGAAGCGCGGGTCGAACGAATCGTCGATCCGGCGCACGAACTCGAAATCGTGCGGATAGTCCACCGCGAAGAAGCGCATCGGCTCGGGCGAATCGTCTTCGCTCGCGCCGTTTTCGTTCGTAAAGCTCAGGATCGCCGCCGTCACCTTGTCGGCCAGGTCGGGAGCCAGGTTGTAGACGTGGCCGATCGTCAGCCGGGGAATGATCTCCGACTGATAGATCATGTGGTATTGCGAAGGCTCGAGCGTTCCCTTCTTGAGCATGCTCTGCACCTTGTCGTCCGACACCGCGGCCACTTCGAACTTCCCTTCGACCAGGCCCAAGAGCGATCGCTTTTGACCGTGCGAAAAGTTCAGCGAGTAATCGACGTCGGGCCGCATGCCGGTGTCTTGCGCCAAAATGGCAATCGCGGCGCGATAGCCGGTGATCGAGTCGGGCGCGGTGCAGGTGAGCGTGCGGCCGCGCAGGTCGGCGAGCGACTTGATCGGGCTGTTCTCGCCCACGACGATATCGAGCCGGTTGCCGTGCGCGCCTGACTCCGACCCGAAAACGGCCACGGGCACGAAACCAGCGTTATTGACCACATATGGCGTATCGGCTGCGTGCAGGGCGACGAGCTGAACGTTGCCTGCCTTCACGGCCGCAACGTCATCGGCCGTGTTGCGATATTCTTCGAGCACGATCGTTTTGCCCGTCGCTTGCTCGAGATGCGTTTGCAAATCCTTCCAGGCCACGATCTGCTGGTCGACGTCCAGATCGGCGTCGATGTAATGGGCGAGTACCAGCGTGTCGGGATTGAGCCACTTTTCGGGATCAGCCGGCGCGTCGGCCAGCAGCCCGCCATCCTTATCCTGATAGCCGGCGGCCAGTTTTTTGTGCACGGTCTGGCCGAGGCCATGCTTCGCGACCAGCCGCTCTTCGGTCGCTCGTAGCGCGGCCCGATCCTGCACGGCGTGGAACGCGGAGATCGCCGTCATGCCCAGCACCGCGGCCAGAAGCAGGTACAGCCCCGTGCGCAATAGCGCTGGCAAGGGACTATTCGAAGGCGAAGCGTTCTGCATAAATCCTCCGCGTGCCGCCTGAGCGCCGTTGCGCGTAAGACGGTGAGGCCGAAAATCGAAAATCCTGGTCGAGCCTGGCACTACGGCTAGGTGGGAACCACCGGCCTGCCATCCCTCATCCCGCAAGCCAGACACGATAGCGGCGTCACGTTAGAATTTGATGAGGGATTTGCGAGGTTGTGCGTCTTTGAACCCTGGTCCAATGCCCATGACCCCGCCCACCCGCCGACGATGGTTGCAGTTCAGTCTGGGGACGATGCTTGTCGCCGTGACCGCATTTGCCGTGTTTCTCGCTTATCACGTTAATTGGATTCGACAGCGGCGGGACTTTTTGAGGGAGCTGGAATCACTGGACCTATCACAACCGGCAGCGGCACTAAAATACGACGACGAGTATCTGCGTTATTGGAGGGAAGCAAGCCCAGCAATCGAATTCGACTACATGAGAACTAGGTTTCCGTGGCCTCTGCGATTACTCGGCGAGCCGCGCATGGCGGTGATTTACGTCCCTGAGGAGGCAGAGCAAAGCGTAAGGGCGCGAGCCGCGCAGCTCTTTCCCGAGGCCATCGTGACCGAACACCTGTGATCCCGAACGCCGGACCCAAACACACTAAACGGCCGCTACCAGTATCATTAGAGCGTTGGCAATCATTCAGCCTGGTCAATTGAACGCAGGATCTACAAATCCGGTGCTAGTCAGTTCCCCTAACTTCAGCATGTCCCCGCTATCGAAACCAACAACCACGCCAATCTGCGGCGCGGTGGGGTCAACGAGCCGCGTGGTCTGGTCTCGTAATAGTGACCGCGCTGCGAGCGCGCCGAACGCCAAGCAAAGCGGCCACTCGGCATCATTGCCCAGCCCGAAATCGGTCCCGTACGCAATTTCGTAGATCGCGCGCAAGGAGCTGGAGTCGGCGAACGCCTCTTTCGGGTAATGACGCTGCCCGGTCCACAGCCAGCCGAGTTCCGGGTCTTCCGGTACATACTGCGAAACTGCGCCAACATACATATCTGCCCAAACCATGTCGCCCTTGCACGGGTTGCAAAGGCCAATCCACAATCCCTGGATCGAAAATGGCGCGGGCCGGTTTTTGAAGACTCGTGGTATCCATGACCTGAGCGCGGCAACATCGCCATTGTAATCGAGTTCCGAGAATCGGGACCAATCTGCGTGGGGAACGTCGCGTGAGCAGATGTCGATGACTTCACACATGCACGCGCTCACCGGGAGGTTACAAGTGGCCAACTCCGCAATTCTGGTAAAGATTGCCGAATGGTTCAGTTGCATAACGTTGCCTATGGCAAGGGACGGTGTTGCCTTGAGCTTGCACGGACGAGAACGCAATTGTAACGACGTCGCTGGCGCATTGCGTTCGCTAATGGAATTTCACTGCGTTTTAACGGAAGATTTTCCTAAACCCCAGATAAAAATGGCGCAATTCTCATGATTCCATCCACCCGACTGTCAAAGGTTGCAGTTTGGCATTCCCACGGTGCTCGCGCTGACCGCGATGTTTGCCATTTGGCTGGGACGGGAAGTGAAGTTCGTGCGCGAGCGAAAGGCATTCTTGAAATGGGTCGACGACACAGGTGGCGCTTACGGTCCCAAAGTTATTGACAGCGGACACCCGAGTCAGGCGGCCGTCCCATTCTGGCGCAGATGGCTTGGGGATTTTGGCGTCGTCGCGATCGGCCTCGGGAAGGGCTACGAAACCGATTACAAAAGAGCCAACGATGCGAGGCGGTTGTTCCCCGAGGCACACGTATTTCCCGAGAATTCACCCAGATGACCGCCCCCTCACGCCATCGCTGGATCGCGTTCGGCCTGGCAATAGCCGGTGTCCTGGTCGCAATAGCGGCATTTCTGCTGCTTGATGAGTTGGCTTTCATTCGGGGGCGCAAGCTGCGTTTGGTCGAGATCTATACAAACCGCTGGAGCAACGCCGCTCACAGCCCCTTTAAGATCACACCGCCGCCGCCCGCGGAATGGGCGCAGATTCCTTTCTGGCGACGGATGCTTGGCGATGCGCCGGTCGACTATGTCGTGCTCGGAGCCGGTCACACCGGCGAGGATGCCGCGAAAGTTCGCCAATGGTTCCCCGAGGCGCGCCTTTACAAGCAAACACGCGCCGGCCTGCTCGAGTTCACCGATTGAAGAGGTGCTGGACGCGATAACCTGGGCGCCGATCTGTTGCGCCGGTTATTCCCGCCCAGCGTCATTGCCCGCGGCGCCGTTCGTCGCGCCCTTGGCCGGCGCTGGCTCGGCGGCTTTCTTGGCCACGTTCGCCGAACGATCTTCCTTCGGGTCGATCGACGTGTAGAAGCCGAACATCATTTCTTCCCACGTCTGCTCGCCGAAGCGGACCGTCTCGGTCGGGTCGGGGTTGGCCAGGTTTTCGGCCGAGTTGTCGAAGTGGGCCGTACACTCCATCTTCGTCCCCTTGGGAATCAGCTTCGGCTCGGCCAGGTAGTAGCGCAGCTGCCAGTTGAAGTCGTAGTTCGGCACGTCCAGCAGCACTTCCTGCGTGCCGTCGGGATACTGCACTTCGAACTTGAAGCTCTTGCCGCGCAGGTGCATGTGCGGCATCAGGCTCAAGAGCATCGTGTCCTTCAGAAAGCGGTGCCTTGCCTTGACTTCGAAGTTGCCCTCGCCCGGCGGAATCTGGAACGACAGGTCGCCGACCATGCCGTCGCGCAAGGTCTTCTTCACGTCTTTCGGATCGGCGAATTTGAACCCGACCGCGCTGCGATCGGCCTGCGCGACGCCGTTGGGCGTGTAGTGCAATTGGAAAACCAGCTTCGAGCCTGCCGGAACGAAGACGGCCGTGCCCGGCGGATTCACGTGCGGCGGGGTGCCGGGCGCGTAGCCGGCCAGTCCACCGCGACCTCCCATATCGTCATCCCCCTCGCGTCGAGGAAAGACAATGATGTGGTGTACGACGCTGCGGTTGCTCGGCCGGCACTCGCTGGCCTGCACCCACTTGTCCTCGGTCCAGCCGGGATCGACGGTGAAGAACTGGTATTCGACCGTCCCCTCGGCGGGAACCTGGAAGGGTTCGTCTTGCATGTAGACGATCTGGTCCGGCTGGCCGATTTGCCAACCTTCG
>DASZWQ010000052.1 GCA_035546535.1 Pirellulales bacterium
ACGCGTCGCAGGCCCTTACGCATGCCCTGCCGGTGACTACCCAAAGGGAGTGTTTGAACGGTTTTCGAGCGATGAGAGCATTGCGTCCTCAAGGAGGTCGCGTGCCGCGCGTTTGCGCCGCTCGCGCGAGGACGCCCACTTGTTTTGACGCATGCGGGAGACAATACTTGGACTCGACGAAAGTCAACCTCGCTTGCACCCACCTTTAGCTCTTTAGTCGATCGCCATAAGGAAACGCTAAACAAAGCTTCCTGATTCTCCGCGGCGGTCCTTGCTCCCCGTTCTCCCCGTGCGCCGTTATTTGACCGCGCATGCCCCGCGTTTCCCATTGTCTTTGTCCCTCGCTTCTTGACGTACAACTTGGATTTCTACTGACAGAAATTGGAGTCGCAAATGCAGCGTTTGATTCAAACCGTGGCCCTGGCGGCGGGCATTGTCACTGCTTCGAGTAGCCCGAGTCTCGCGGCGCAATTCACATATTCGAGTTTGCCGGTGCCGACGCCTGAGACGCGCGCCGACGACATTACCGCGGCAAACACGGCGGAGAACTCGTTCCTCGCCACGTTGGGCTCTTCGGGAACCGAGACCTTCGACGAAATGACCGGCAATCAGATAGGGGCCACCGCGTCACAGGCACTGACGTTCGGATCCTCCGGCATAACGGGCGTCGCCACGTACTCGGGCGTGTTCGGCATTTTCTTTTTGGCGTACACCCCGAACAATGCGCTGGTCGAACAACCGGCCGCCGCGGGACAGCCGCCGTACCAAAATGACATCACGCTGAGCACGCCTGTCACCGCGTTCGGAGCGTACTTCATTCAAGCGGGTGACGGGGACGCGGATACGATCACCCTCCAGCTCGACAACACGATCACCGGCACGAGCAAGGACGTGGTCGTCGGAACGGCAGGACCGGGCGCGATATTCAACACGCTGTTCTATTTTGGCGTGACGGACACCGACCCGTTCAATCGAGTGACGCTGCTTCTCTCCAACGGGAACGACGGTGTCCTGCTTGACAATGTCACGGTGGGTAACGTGGCCGCGCCCGAGCCGGCCAGTCTGCTGTTGCTGGCGTTGGCAGCGCCCTGCCTGTGGCGGATGGCCCGGCGTGCCAGGGTTCGACAATAGGGATAGAATGGCGTGATTCTTCACGGACCGATTCGGCGACCCGCCTCCAGCGCGCGACGCGCATTGGCGGGCCGCCGCGTCAGCCATCCGTACACCGGAGATTCAACTGGGTAACGAACATGCGACGGCGCGCCATGACATTGGTGGAACTGCTCGTCGTGATCGCGATCATCGGGATGTTGATCGCGCTGTTGCTGCCGGCGGTGCAAATGGCGCGCGAGGCCGCGCGGCGCACGCAATGCGCCAACAATCTCAAGCAAATCGGCCTGGCGCTGGCGAACCACGAAGCGGCACTCAAACGATTGCCCGCCGGGCAGGTTTCGCAGCAATATCCTCCCGACCCGACGCATCCTTACACGTTCTATCGCTGGTCGGCGCTTGCGCAGCTATTGCCTTACATGGAACAGGCCAACGTGCGCGACTTGCTCGATACCTCGCTTCCCTTGTACATGCCGGGCGCGGGGTATCCTTTCGCCGCCGCGAATCTGAACGGTATCGGACAGATGCTACCGATGTTTCTCTGCCCGAGCGACATCGCCGAGCAGGTAAAGAGCCAGATGGGTCCGACCAACTACGCGATGTGCGCGGGCTCAGGCGCGGGCGGAGGGACGCCGTTTGCAACCGACGGCATTTTCTACGTCAACTCGACAACCACTTACGCCGACATCACCGACGGTACTTCGCACACGATCGCCGCCGCCGAGAGCTTGTTGGGCGCCGATACGCTGCGCGACAGCGCGGGCGCATACATCGGGGTATCGCCGGAACGCACGTACCGATTCGTGCTGGGATTCACAGCCACGCCCGACCTGACCGACACGAAGTGCGCCGCGGCGACACTCTTTAATTCGAGCGCCGGCAACGGCAACGACCCGCGCGGATTTGCCTGGTGCAGCGGCGAATACCGCTGCGCGTTGTACAACCATTACTACCCACCGAACTCGTCGACGTGCGATTGCATCACGTCGGTCACCGTCGACCCGACGCCGCCGCCGGCGAAACCGGTTCTCTATTCGGCCTACGGCTGGCGCGCGGCGCGCAGCCTGCATCCTGGCGGCGTGAACGTCTTGATGGCCGACGGTTCGATCCAGTTCAGCGCGGCGAACGTCGACCTGACGGTGTGGCGCGCCCTTTCAACCCGGGGGCAGGCGGAAGTCGTGGGCGGTCCATAAGCCGCGCCGGGTAACCCTCGCGTTTTTCACCCGAAGCAAACAGCACGATGTCGAGATCCATTGATTCTTGTGTACGGTTCGCACTGCTGCTAACAGTTGCGTGCGTCAGCCAGGCTGCGTCGAAAATCGAGGCGTCGGAACTCCTGATCGTGGACCGGCTCTCGAACGCGGTCGACCGTTACAGCAGCACGGGCCAGTTTCTGGGCACCCTGATCAGCGACAGTACGAACCTGAACCAGCCCGACGGCATCGCGCTGTCGCCCGATCACACGAAGTTGTTCGTGGCGAGTTCCCAGAACAATGAAGTGGTGGAGTACAACTACGACGCTGCGACGGGAACGGCCGGTGACCCGACTGTCTTCGCGACAGCTGCTCAGGGGCTCGCGTTTCCGAACTCGATGGTCTTCAGTCCGGACGGCACGAAGCTTTACGTCGCCAATCTCGGCGGAACGGGGGTTACGCAACTTAATCTGGACGGTACTTCCGCCGGACCGAATATCACGGGTGGCAGCAGCTCGGAGTTCAGTGGACTCGCTTTTACTTCCAGCGGCGAGCTTCTCGCCGGCGGCTTCGACGGGGGAACGGTCGCGATCTCGAACCCTGCGGTCAGTTCGTTCTCGGATCTGGTTACCCCGACCTCGTCCCTGCAGGGGCTGGCCGGCGTGCTCGTGAACGGCAACGACCTGTACGTGACGGGCCTGTTTTCGGGCACGTTCGAGAAATTCAACCTTGCCACGGGCAACGTCGACCCGACGTTTACGCAGGCGACCGGCCTCGGTTTTCCGCAAGGCGTGTTCCTGGCGCCCGACGGCAACAGCCTGCTCGTGGAGGTTCTGGGGTTTGCCAACGGCGCGGGCAACATCTCGGAATACAGCTTCAATGGTGCCTTCCTGGGAACCTTCGCGACCCCGGCAACCAGCGCGTCTCAAGGATTCATCGAAGCAACGACCATGATTGTCGTGCCGGGGCCGACGGGATCCGTGTTGACAGGCGACGTGAATCACGACGGCATCGTCAACAGCCAGGATCTCGCGCTGGTGTCCAGCCAATGGTTGCAATCGGGCCCATCGCTTCAAGGGGACGTCAACGGCGACGGCATCGTCAATTCGCAAGACCTGGCCTTGATCTCGTCGAATTGGCTCCATTCATCGAGCGCAAGCGCAACAGCCGTGCCCGAGCCGTCGACCCTTGTGCTGGGCCTGGCGGGATGCGCGCTGCTGATCGCTCGCTGCGCGTATCGCCGGCGTGGATAGAATCGCGCTGGCCACTCTCTTTCGATCCCAAGGTCAGGCCGATCGCGCGCCAGTCGTTCAGCAGCCCGACTGATGGCCCTCACTGTGCCACCTGTTTCTTGACGTCGTCGTATTCGATGAGGTGAAAATCCTCTTCGCGCGGCACATCGTGCAGCTTGTCGAGCATTTTGTAGAGCGTGACCAGCGCCTCGTCGCGCAGTTTCTCGCCGGAGCCGGGTGCTACATAAGTAGCCGTCTTGCCGCCGTAGCCGCCGGCGGCCGCGTCACGAATCGTGGGAAAGTACGCGTGATAGCCGTTGGTGTAGCCGACCAAGAGCGTGGTCGGGACGGGCGAGTGCTCCTTCAGATCGGTCTGGAACTGCACGAAGAACTCGCCCGGCATGCCGCACAGCGCGATCTCCTTGCCGATCAACAGCGTCGTCAGGATGGGCCGCACGCGCCCCTCTTGCAGCATGGGAGCCAGGTACCGATCGAACCGCGCGCCGTACATCTTGCTCAAGACGGCCGCCACGTCCGGATCCTTCACATCCCACCGCAAGCGCACGCTCACCGGATGCGCGTCAAACTTGATCGCATCTGGCTGAGTAGCCATGGGCTCAATCTCTTTTGCCGTTTCAACGACCGCGGCGGCCAACGTCTGGCCCATCTTTCGCATGAGCTCGACGCCACCGTCGCTGCGCGGCGTTTTGTCGACATACGGGTTGATGTTACCGCAGCCTCCTTGCAGGTACAGGCACGGCGCGCCGACCTGCGCTTCGACCCCGCGGCAGGCCTCGCCCACGAAGTCCGCGCTGTATTCCAGATTGTCCGGCCCCAGCACGACCGGGTGGCAGGCGTAGTGCAGAAGCACGGCCAACGGCTTGCCGTCCGCGCGATCGAGCCGTACGACGACGTACTCTTTGTCGACCGGCGAGGTCGGCTCGTGCTCGGCGTTGCGCCACTGCATGGCCACGCGTCCGTCGGGCAAGAAATGCCGGCGATTGTGCGCCAGATCCACCGTTCCGCGGCCGACGCCGATCGTGACCGGCACCAGGTTATCGGCCGCCTGGTCGATCGCGCGATCCAACGCGTCGATCACCGTGGGACCGTAGCTGTTTGGCTTGCCGTCGAGCGATTCGAGCGACGGCGCCGCGTGTGTATGACTCGCGGTGACGAACAGATCGCCGATCCGGTGCTTCGAGAGGGTCCGCTCGCGCAGCTCGGCCAATAGCAGATCCTCGGGCGTGCGTCCCAGGTCGAGTGTGACCAAGGCCACGCGCGTCGGCCCACAAGCCAGCACGACCACTCGGCCCATCAGCGGATCGAGCTTGCCGGTGGCCGGCTGCGGACGGTTCGCGTAGCCCCACATGGTTTGACCCGGCGGCGGCGTAATGTCGACCACGGCGACGCCGGCCTGTAGCGCCGGTTCATTGGCCGCCGCCAGATTGACATGGCAAAGCGCGAGCACGAAGAATAGGAGCACGCGACGTTGCATAGGACACCTCCGTGAGAGACCATCGAACGCGCCCTGGCGCGCAGTGGCGATCCGCAGAGAACAGTTTTAGAATTGCTGCTCCGAATTGCAACTACTACGGTTCCTGAAGCGGCGAATGCCGCAAACACAGCACGATAAGGAAAGACATCCATGGGCGATTGGCTCGAAGAAGGCAAGGCCGCACCCGATTTCACACTCGCGGCCGACGACGGCAAGAAAGTCAATCTCAAGGCGCTTCGCGGCCAGCCCGTCGTGCTCTATTTCTACCCGCGCGACGATACACCGGGCTGCACCAAGGAAGCGTGCGCATTTCGCGATCGCAAGAAGGAACTGACCAGGCTCGGCGCGCACGTGCTGGGCGTCAGCACCGACGACGTCACCAGCCACGAGAAGTTTCGCGACAAGTACGAGCTGAATTTTCCGCTGCTGGCCGACGTCGACCACAAAATCGCCGAGAAATACGGCGCCTGGCGCGAAAAGAATATGTACGGCAAGAAATCGATGGGCATCCAGCGCTCGACCTATCTGATCGATGCCGAGGGCAAGATTCAAAAGATCTGGAAAAAAGTCTCGGTCGACGGGCACGACGACCAGGTACTCGACGAGCTAAAGAAGCTGGCCGGCAAGTAGCTTAGCGGGAGGGTACCCATCGCGCGGTTACGCGTACGTCATTCCGTGCGATCGGCCGCCAAGAGTCTGACGCGATTGGGAATTCATTGGTCCCCGCCTTGATTCGTGAAGAACTCTGCACGGAATCGATCTGATTATCCGTACATCGCAGCGAAGAAATCGCGGGGCTCGCGTTTGGAGAGGTGTTTGATCTCGATTAGCCCCTCCCGCCGGGTATCATGGGGAGATGAAACGTTATGTCCCGCCTCGGCGCTGGCCGGTATTCTCGCTCAGCTCATTGCTCATCTGGATCACAATGATTGCCGTGGGCATCGGCAGTATTCCATTGCTCAAGCGGGCGGTGGTGATTCGACGCTACATGGAGATCCACTACTCCATAAGGAAGGGCGACGTGACCGAGGACTACGTGAAAGACGCCCTTGGCGACGAATATGTGGAGTATCGACGATTCGTGGACTCGCTGTCAGACTGAGGAGCGGCCAATCGCAAACTGACCCATCCCCCTTGTTCCAGCAAATTTGAATTTCCGCCCCCGCCGTGTTATCTCTAAGGGCGGGTTCCCACCCCGCGCCGCCCGACCCGCAGCCGAAAGCCCCGCAACCGGCGCGACCACCCGCCAACCCTTTTTCGTGCAGGCGCGATGTTTACGTTCGCCGACAGCACGGGCCGCCTCGGTCGCCGCGGGTTTCTCCGCGCCGGCGCCCTGTCGCTGGGCGGACTCTCGCTGCCGGGATTGCTAACGGCCGCTGCCGAATCGAAACGGCTGCTCTCGGGCCGGTCGGTCATTTTCCTCTTCTTGCACGGCGGGCCGAGCCAGTTCGAAACGTTCGACCCCAAGATGTCGGCCCCGGCGGAAATTCGCTCGACAACCGGCGAGATTCCCACCGCCATTCCCGGCATTACTTTTGGTCCGCACTTTCCGAAGCTGGCCGGCCTGGCAAATCGGCTCACGATCGTGCGCTCGTTTACGACCGGTAACGGCAACCACGACATCAAGCCGGTCGTCAGCCGCCACACCGAGGGAGCGAGCCTCGGCTCGCTGTACGCGCGCATCGCCGGCGCGACCGATCCTGCGACTGGTATGCCGCGGAACGCACTGTTGTTCCCGCGCGCCGTCGACCCCAGCACGGGCCCCGAGCAAACGCAGTTCGGCCGCTTCAACGCGACCGGGGCGCTCGGTTCGGGCTGTGCGCCGTTCGTACCGGGCGCTGGCGGCGACTTGCAGCAAGATATGCAGCTCAACCTGCCGATCGACCGGCTCGACGATCGCCGGGCTTTGCTGGGTGAGCTCGACCGCGTCCGCTGGCTATTGGATTCAACAGGCCAGTCGGGCACGCTCGACAAGTTGCGCGAGCAGGCGTTTACGAGTGTCACGAACGGTATTGCCCAGGCGTTCGACCTGTCGCGCGAAGATCCGCGCCTCGTCGAGCGCTACGACACGGCGCCCCTGGTGCGGCCCGATCAGATCGACCGCAAGTGGAAGAACTACGAGCACTACGTCGACAATGCGAAGTCGCTCGGCAAGCTGTTGCTGTTGGCGCGACGGCTGTGCGAGGCCGGCGCCGGCTTCGTCACGGTGACGACAAACTTCGTGTGGGACATGCACGCCGACGTCAACAATGCGCACTGCGCCGAAGGCATGCGCTATATGGGGCCACCGCTGGACCACGCCGTGTCGGCCTTGATCGAGGATCTGCACGCCCGTGGGCTGGACGAGCGCATTCTGCTGGTCTGCTGCGGCGAAATGGGGCGCACCCCGCGCGTGAATGCCCATGGTGGCCGCGATCACTGGGGCAATCTCGCCCCCTTGCTACTGGCCGGTGGCGGCCTGCGGATGGGACAAGTCATCGGCCAATCGACGCGCGACGGCGGCCAGCCCCAGAGCGAACCGATCGGCATCCCGCATCTGGTGGCGACGGTCTTGCAACGGCTGGTCGATCCGGCCGAGCTACGCCTGGTGCGCGGCATGCCGAACCCCGTCGTGCAGGCAGCCACGGCCGAGCCGATCCCGGGGCTGGCGTAGCAAAGTCACAGCACGAAGCTGTTTCGCACAACGTGTCGCGCAGGACGGACGCCGCTTGTAGACAATTCGGAGCGGCCCAGGGGTTCGGTTCACGGCTTTTTCAGCGGTTCCTTTCGTTCCAAGATCGGCGGGCAGTGCCGAGACATCTCGGCGTTCAGTGCGATGAACTCCTTTTGATCATCGGGCACATTCTCCTCATAGAAGATCGCTTCGACCGGACATTCGGGTACGCAAGCGTCGCAATCGATGCACTCTTGCGGATCGATGTATAGCATCTGTTCACCTTCCCGAAAGCACTCGCAGGGGCACACGACGACGCAATCGGTGTACTTGCAACCAAAACATGGCTGCGTAACGACATAAGCCATCGGTTCGCCTTTCAGCTAAAATAATGTGGGATTTGCCCTCCAATCAGTACATGCAAATTGGCGCGCAACAGCGGACAGCTTTTCGGCGGAATTTTCCCGTGGGAGGGTTTAGTGGTGCCCGACGACCCATTATCTGAAAGCCAGGAGTCGCCGTCTTGGCTGCTAAAGTGCGTGGCAAATGGAGACGAGCGCGCGACTACCGCGGTCTTTCAACGGTATGCAACACGCCTGACCGCTTTGGCACGAAGTCGGCTGTCAAAAAAACTATCAGCGCGAATTGACGCCGACGATATCGTTATGTCCGCCTATCGGAGCTTCTTCATAAGGGCACGGCAGGGTGCCTTTACTTTGGAGCGAGGCGGAGACCTCTGGCGGCTCCTTGTCGAAATTACATTGCACAAGCTGTATCGACAGCACACGTTTCATACCGCGCAACGACGCTCGGTACGCATGGAATCAGACGAGCCGGAGAAAGCAATTCGGGATGCGTCCGCGCCAATTCCGTCACCCGACGTTGCGTTAGCAACTGCGGAAGAGCTTGAGTTGATTATGGCCGCGTTGCCGCCCGAGGTTCGGAAGGTACTCGAACTGCGCCTGCAAGGACACGAACTTCTGGAAATTGCCAAAGCCCTCAAGCGATCCGAGCGCACGATCCGACGGTGGCTGGATCAGTGTCGACAAGCCATGCGGCGCAGATTCCCCTCTGTGTCTACGCGGAGTGCCACCCGCTCAGCCCCCATCGAGCGAAAGCCTGTGGCGCGAAGAACCAATAGGCGGCGACCGTCGACGACGATCAATGCGGTTCTTGCGTTCGACGACTTTACTTTGATGCGTCAAATT
The DNA here is from genome assembly GCA_035546535.1 of Pirellulales bacterium. NCBI lineage: Bacteria > Pseudomonadati > Planctomycetota > Planctomycetia > Pirellulales > Pirellulales bacterium. The sequence continues at coordinate 8,892 of DASZWQ010000052.1, forward strand.
GGCGCGGGAGCGACAGGTAAGGTTTATCTGGCTCTGGACAAGCGAGCAAACGCGACTGTCGCGGTGAAGTTTTTGAAGAAGCGGTATCTGAACAATCCAGAGGTCGTTTCGCGGTTCGCCTACGAGGCGCATCTGTTGCAGCAGTTAGAGCACCCCGGTATCGTTCGCATATTCGGGCTCGGCAGGACGCCGAACGAGGGCTTATTCATCGCAATGAGCTTCGTGCCTGGCGGCGACCTTGGAGCCCGGTTGGTCGCGGGTCCGGTCCAGCAAGACGCGGCGGCACGTTGGGTTAGCGAAACCGCCGTTGCGCTCGAATACGCTCATCAGAGAAACATCATCCACTGTGATCTCAAGCCGAGAAACATTCTGCTCAGCAACGACGATCGCGTCGTTGTCACGGATTTTGGCTTGGCACGCACTTCAAACTCAGAGCTTTTTGGCGACGAGTATATAGCGGGAACACCCGCGTTCATGGCACCGGAACAGGTCGAACCCAGCTGGGGCCCTTTGGCAGCGAGGACCGACGTCTACGGATTGGGAGCAGTGCTCTATAGCCTTTTAACCGGTCGGCCGCCGCATGAAGGAGCAGCCGTAGAAGTATTGGCTGCGATTGCGTCCGGCCAAACGCCGACCTTCCCGGCCCACTCACGACCTGAACTGGTTGAAATCTGCCGGCGCTGCCTAGCAGCGGATCCTGCTGACCGTTATCCAACAGCGCTCAGCGTTGCAGAAGCACTTTCGGGAGTCGAACGCCACGATCCGGTGAACCCCCGCGGAGTTCTAAGCTGAATATCTTGAAAGTCGAATCTGGTTACCACGTCGCCGGGTGGTCCATTCGACAGCCGCCGTCGCCAACGCTGTCTCCCGCTCACTTATTTCGCGTCTGCCCGGCAATACGGCAGCACCAACAGGGCGTAGCCCGTCACCAGGTTCGGGTCACCTTCCATCCAGCGGGCGTTCTTGTTCACCCACGATCCGTCCGGCTGTTGCCGGCTGAGCAACGACTGGAGCAGCTCTTCGCGCCAGTTGTGCGACTTGCCACTCTCATCGACCAGGGTCGGTTGATTGATGGCCGCCAGCGCCTTGGCGAACATGTGGTAGTAGTAGTACAAGCCGGCGTCGGCCATGCCCGGGTTTTCGTCCAGCGTGTAGTACTTCTTGGCCCAGGCGACGGCCGCCTTCACGCGCGGATCGTCGGGCGTAACGCCGCAATAGATCATGCTCTTCAGCCCCGCGTAGGTCATCGAACCGTAGCTGCGCAGGCCACCGTTGTCGGTCTTGCCGGCCATGCTGACGCCGCCGGCGGCGGGCGTGTAATAGAACCCGCCATCCGGGTTCTTGGCCGGAAACTCGGTCGTGTTGTATTCGCTTTCCAGGTTCTGGCAACGCGACACGAAAACCAAGGCCCGCTTGAACGCCTCGTCGTTCGCATCTTCGCCGGCCGACTTCAAGGCATCGAGCAGGAAGCTGGTGTTCGAGAGGTCGGGCCGTTCGGCCTGGCCGTAGCCCGCGCCGCCGTAGGTGATATTTGCCGGCTGTACGTTTTCCGATTCATCCCACTGGCCGGCGGTAAGGAACTTCTCGGCGTTCTTCACGATCGCATTAAAGCGACCGTCTTTGTTGGCCGCGGCAAAGCACATCAGCCCCACGCACGTTTCGTAGTTGCGATGGCGCGATCCCGGGTTATAGATGCCACCGTCGGGCTGCACGAAACCTTGCAGGTACTTGAGCGCCTTGGCCACGACCGGATCCTGCGCGGTGCGACCGTTCTGCAGCACGCCCGTCGTCACCAGGGCCGTGACCGCGGGGCCGGCCGCCGAGCTGAACGAACCATCCTCGGCTTGCCCTTTGGTGCGCAAGAACTCAATCGCCCGGGCGACGGCCTGCTCATAGGCCTTTTCGTCGGCCGCGGCGGCTGGAATTGCTGTCGCACCGAATGTGACCACGGCCAAAGCAAACGCAGAGAACGACAAACAAAATCGCGACATGAGAAGAATCCTTGCAGGACGTTAATTTCGATGCACTATCGACGAGCTGCGCCGGGCGACCACCATACGCGGGCGTGTGCCGCCCCTCCTGACATTCTAGCGTTTTATGGCGGCGCTCATGGAGCGCGCCCATCGAGACGCTGACTGGGACGAAACCTTACGCACATGGCGTTCCGCGGGGCCGGGGAGCCTTAAATCTTTCCAAGCGGCCCTCTTCCGCACAGCCGCGATGGCGTCGGCCGCCAAAGTTTCGCCACCGGTGGCGAATTCTTCGCCGGGCGTCCCTTGGCGCGCCCTTACTTGGTAGCGGCCGACGATTCGTTGGCTGCGATTTCCGGGACGGGCCGCCCCAGCGCCCAGAAAACGCCGTTGACGAGCAGTTGCCGAAACTGCGGAAGCGCAAAATCCTCGGGTCCGCCCAGCGACGTGTAAAAGACCTTGCCCCCGCGCCGCGTGGTGTTGGTCCAGGCGACCGGTTCTTCGAGCTTTTCGCCGGCCACGCGCCCCATCATCAGCGGCGTCGCCGACTGGGCCAGCGGGCTCGTCTTGTAGAGCGACGACTGCGAAACGAACTCGCCCGCCGGCACGCCGCGCAGGATCGGGCTTTCCTTGGCCGTCGGCAGCGTCCAGATCGTCGGCCCCAGCTCGTTCGCATGGTGGCCCGTATAGTGACCCCCCAAAACCTCGGCGTCGAACTCGGGCCAGGCGGCGTAGCCGGCCGGCGGCTGGTTGTCGCGCAGCGAAAAAGCATGGCTCGCCGTGCGAATGCCGACGACGGGCTTGCCCTCAGCCACGAAATCGCGAATCAACTGCAATTGCTCGGTCTTCGGCGTGCGGCGGCGAACTCCGACCAACAGCGCATCGGCCGAGGCCAGGGCCTCGAGCCCGGGGAAATCGTTCTTGTCGCCGGCGCTCGCGTGAAGGATCGTCGTGCGGACGCCGCGCGGCGACAATTCGCGATCGGCAAACTCCGGCAGCGTGCGGGCCATGTCGTATTCGTCTTCACCGATCACGATCGCCAGGTGCGGCCGATGATCCTCGCGGAAGTTAAAGGCCACTCCCCCGAGAAAGTCGCGGCTCGTGATCGTCGGGCACCAGTATTTCTCGATGTGTTCGATCACCAGGTCCGTGGCACGAAAATGATCGAGCCCTACCGGCTCGGAAAGCGAGTCGTGCATCGAGTCGGTCAGGTCGCGCACCAGCACCACGTTCTGCCCCTGGGCACACATGCGGCGGATCGAGAACGGCCGCCCCAGCACGCACATGTTGGTATGCACGCCCAAAACGACCACGTTGTCGATGCCGCGCTCGCGCATCAGGTAAAAGGCTTCGTCGTTGTCGGTGATGGCGTCGCCGTCGACGATCTCGAGCGTGTCGATCTGTCGCCGCCAGGGGTTGCCGTGCGGGCATTGCGGCGTGCAGTCGCAACGATCCTTCGCGTTGTCGAACGGCAGCTTCGGCTCGTGCCCCGTGGCCAGCGGACACCAATCGGCCGGCAAGGGTTTCATCGCCACCTTCGGCGCCTGCTGCGCTAGCTTCCGGCCTGGCGTGTCGGCGTAGAACTTCATCGTGTCGCTCGGGCAATGGATGACGAGCATGCCCAGGCGGCGAGCGGCCTTCAGCACTTCGTTCATGCGCGGCGCCATCTCGGCCACGCGGGCCGTTGCCCCCTGGCACCAGTGTTGATTCCACATGTCGCACACGATCACGGCCGTGCGGTGCGGATCCCATTGGACCTGCCGCTCTTGAAGGGCAAATTCGCCACTGGCTTTGTCCTGGGTACGGACGCGCTCGTGCAAAGTCCACGTGCCGCTGGCCGACGGCGCGGCCGCCGTGGCGGGCGATAATAAACCGGCAAGAATCAGTGTCCCCAGACAAAACGCTCGATTCATCGGCATGCTCGGTTTTCCCGTAGAGCTGTGGACAACATGTCGCGAGGCGCAGGCCCGGGGATAATTCTGCGGTCACGGCGCCGTGCGAGCAAGGAAGCCTGCTAAACGCGTACCGGTCCGTGGGCCGCAGGCGGGACGCCGGCACCACAAAAGGGACCGGGGCCGAAACGTCAAAGCCAAATCGTTTGAGCAACCCTCCTATTATTGTGGAGCAGCCGTCTCGGCTGCCTATTACGGCTGCACGGGCGTGGCTTGAATGCCGGCGCACCGCATGTTCTTATAGGGGCAAGCGATTCCGGCCCTGGGCGTCCCTCAGGTTCGCCCCGGCGGTTGTGGCAGAGAATCGCGTGACGCGCACCGGCTGCGGGCCCTGGCTGAGGAGCCTATTGGCATGCGTTCGGCCGGGCGCCCCGCCGGAAATGTTTCCTTCCTGGCCGGGCTGCTGCTTTGAAAGCCGACTTCCAGCAGCAAACCCGCAACCTAACGTCGCCGCCCCGCGCTCCACACGCTTGAATCGAAAGGTAGATATGCTCGCAGCTCGCATCTGGCTTGGCATGTTGGTCGTCGCAGGTTCGCTTCTGACTGCCCAGGGCACGGCGGCTGACGCACCACCGCTCAAGCTTGCCAAGGGGGACCGCATCGTCATCGTCGGCAACACCTTGGCCGAGCGCATGCAGCAGTACGGCAATCTGGAAGGGTTGCTCTACAGCCGCTTTCCCGATCTGGACCTGGTGATCCGCGACCTGGGCTGGTCGGCCGACGAGCTGACGGTGAAGATGCGCTCGCAGGATTTCCAGGATCACGGTCACAACCTGACCGATCACAAGCCCTCGGTCCTCGTGGCTTGCTATGGGTTCAATGAATCGTTCGGCGGGAAGGCGGGCCTGGCGAAGTTCGAGCAGGACCTGGAGAAGTTCATCACCGAATCGACCACCACGAAGTACGACGGCGTCGCCCCGCCGCGGCTGGTGCTGGTCTCGCCCATCGCGCACGAAAACCTGCGCAAGCGCGTTCTGCCCGACGGCACCAGGAACAACGAGAACATCAAGCTGTACGCCGACGCCATGGCCCGACTGGCGGCGAAGCACAGCGTGATCTACGTCGACCTGTTCACGCCCACGCTCAGCCTGATGCAGGGCTCGAAGGAGCCGTGGACGATCAACGGCATCCACCTGAACGCTCACGGCGATGCCGAGGTGGCCAAATTGATCGACGCTTCCTTGTTTGGCGCGCGGCCGGCCACGAACAACATCGACATGGCCCGGCTGGATCGCGAAATCGACGAGAAGAACCTGCAATTCTGGCGCGATTACCGGGCAGTCAACGGCTTCTACATCTATGGCGGTCGCAAGAAGCCGTTCGGCGTCGTCAACTTTCCCCCCGAGTTCGCCAAGCTGCGAAAGATGATCGCCAACCGCGACGCGCGCATCTGGGCCGTGGCCAAGGGAGAGAACGTTCCGGAAACGATCGACGACAGCGGGACGGGCGAGTTCGCCAAGATCGAGACGAACTATACACAGCCGATTCATCTCACGAATCCCGACGAGGAAAAATCGCAATTCAAGCTGCCGGACGGCTACGAGGTGAACCTGTTCGCGTCGGAAATCGACTTCCCCGATTTGCAAAAGCCGGTGCAGTTCGAGTTCGATAGCCGCGGCCGGCTGTGGGTGGCCACGATGCCCAGCTACCCGATGTACCTGCCCGGCACGCCGGTCAACGACAAGCTGTTGATTTACGAGGACACCGACGGCGACGGAAAAGCCGACAAGCAGACGGTGTACGCCGACAACTTGTACATACCGACGGGTCTGGAACTCGGCGACGGCGGAGCGTACGTCGCGCAGCAGCCGAACCTGATGTTTCTCAAGGACACCGACGGCGACGATCATGCCGACACGCGCGAGATCGTGCTGCACGGCTTCGATACCGCCGATTCGCACCACGCCATCAACGCCTTCACGTGGGGGCCGGACGGCGCGCTGTACTCGATGGAAGGAACCTTCCATCAAACCGGTGTCGAAACACCCTACGGCCCACGGCGCGTGCAGAATGCCGCCGTGTTCCGTTACGAGCCGCTGACCGCGAAGCTCGATATTTTCATCTCCTACGGATTCGCCAACCCCTGGGGCGAAGTCTTCGATCACTGGGGACAGAACTTCGTGGCCGACGCGTCGGGCGGCGCCAACTATTTCGGCACGGCCTTCTCGGGCCAGGTCGACCATCCGCACAAGCACGGCGGCATGCAGCAGTTTCTGAAAATGCAGTGGCGCCCCACGTCGGGCTGCGAAATCGTGGCCAGCCGCCACTTTCCCGACGACGTGCAAGGCAATTACCTGCTGAACAACTGCATCGGTTTCCACGGCACGCTGAATTACAAGATGCGCGAAGAGGGATCGGGCTTCTTTGCCGAGCCGGTCGAGCCATTGCTGCAATCGAAGGATCAAAACTTCCGCCCGGTCGATCTGAAATTCGGCCCCGACGGCGCGCTGTACGTGATCGACTGGTTCAATCCGCTGATCGGCCATATGCAGCATTCGATCCGCGACCCGAATCGTGACAAAACGCACGGCCGCATCTGGCGGATCACGTACAAGAATCGTCCGCTGGCCAAACCGCCGCAGATCGCGGGAGCCACGATTCCGGCGCTCTTGGACCTGTTGAAGTCGTATGAAGACCGCACGCTGTACCGCGTGCGCCGCGAGCTGCGCACCCGCGACAGCGACCAGGTAATGGCCGAACTCGACAAATGGATCGCGGCGCTCGATCCCAAGGATCCGGAGTTGCAGCATCACTTGCTCGAGGCGCTGTGGGTCCATCAGCAGCATGATGTGATCGATCAAGCGCTTTTGAAGCGTGTCTTGCGTTCGCCGGAGCCAAAGGCCCGGGCTGCCGCCACGCGCGTGCTGTGCTACTGGCGCGACCGCGTGGACGAGCCGCTGGAGCTGTTGCGCGTACAGGCCAACGACGAGCATCCACGTGTCCGGCTCGAGGCGGTGCGTGCGGCCAGTTTCTTCCACGATCCCAAAGCGCAGGAAGTGGCGCTCGAAACGCTTGCCCATCCGCAGGACAGTTACCTGGAATACACGCTCAAGGAAACGCTCGACACGCTCGATCGTCGCGCGAAAGAGGCTGCGTCGTCCGGCAATACGCAGGCGGGACGGTGAGCGGGATGGGACGTTTACCTCGCCCACGCTCCGTGGTGTGCCTGATCGCGCTGTTTCTGGTTCCTGCCGCGGCGCGGGCGCAAGACGCCGGCGCCATGATCCGCTTGTTGAAAAGTGGCCGGCTGCCACCGGAACGGATCGGCGCCGTACTGAAGCTGGCGTGCGAGCGCGGCAACGAACAGGACCTGGCTTATATCTACGAGCAGGCCACGAAACCCGACGCCCTGCCTGCCGACCTGCGCCGGCAAGCGATCGAAGGGCTGGCCACCGCGGCACAAACGCGCAAGGTTCGGCCGCAAGTACCGCCCGACGGATTGCTCGCGCTCTTGGACGATCGCGATCCCACGACAGCCCGCGCGGCGGTGCACTTGGCCGCGGCGTGGCAGTTGCCGTCGCTCGCCCCGCCGTTGGCCGAACGCGTGCTGGCGACCAATACCAGCGATGAATCGCGCCGCCTGGCGCTCGAAGCTTTGCTGGCGATCGGCGGGGAGCCGGCCCAGGATGTCGTCAGAAAGTTGCTGGGCTCGAAAAACCCGCGGCTGCAAGCGTATGGCGTGGCGGCCCTTACTCGTGACGATTTGCCGGCAGCCGCCGCGTGTGCCGCGGCGGCTCTGCACGAGCCGACGGGGGGCGCCAACGTCGACGTCCTGCTGGACGCGTTTTTGGACCGGCAGGGGGGAAGCGAAAAGCTCGCCGCTGCGCTCGCCAATAGTTCAGTGCCGGTCGATAACGCCAAACTGGCGCTGCGGCACATGTACCTGGCGGGGCGAAGTGACGCACAACTAGCCGATATTCTCAGCAAGGCCGCGGGTCTCGACGTCGACCGGCCGCCTCCCACGCTAGAAGAATTGAAGGTCATGTCGGCCGAGGTATTGGCAAAAGGCGATCCCGTGCGCGGCGAGGCCGTTTTTCGCCGTGCCGACCTGGGCTGCATGAAATGCCATTCCGTGAGCGGCGCCGGCGGCGACGTCGGGCCCGATCTCAGTCCGGTCGGCGCGACTTCGCCGGTGGATTACGTGATCACGTCGATCCTGCACCCGGACCTGAGCATCAAGGAAAGCTTTCTCACGCGCAACTTCATCACCTCCGACGGCATGATCCATCAGGGGATCGTGGTGGATCGCGACGACAACCGCGTGATCATCAAGGACGCCACCGGCCGGAGAATTACGATCCCGGTGGCCGACATCGACGAGGAATCCGAAGGACGCTCGCTGATGCCCAAGGGTCTGGCCAGCTTTCTCACGCAGCCAGAGTTTTTCGACCTGGTGCGTTTCGTCGGCGAGTTGGGTAAGCCTGGCCCTTACGCCGTGCGCTCGCGGCCCACGATCCAGCGTTGGCGGTATCTGAAGGAAACACCCGCGGCGATCGCGGCACAAGTTCCCGATGACAAGACACTCGTTGCGCAAGTCGCCGCAGTGGCCGCCGATGCCTGGGCGCCTGCCTATGCACGCGTCGACGGCACGTTGCCTTTGGCGGAGTTCGCGGGCACAAACAAGGTGCTGCTATTAAGCGCCTCGATCGACGTCACCGAGCCCGGCCCGGTCGAAATCAAGCTCGATCACGGCGCGGGCGTCACGGTCTGGGTCGATGGGACGCTCGTGGCAGAGGATTCCCCGTCGGCCACTCTCGCGCGCGGGCAGCACACGTTGTATCTACGCGTGGATCGCGATAAGTACGGTCGCGATGAACTGCGAACAATCGTCGACAAACCCGCCGGCTCGACCGTGTCATACACCGTCGTCGGCGGTCCGTAAAAGTCCCTTTGCCGTCGACAGGTTGCACGTTCGCCTTGCGTGGCGCGACTCGATCGGCATGATGATGCTTTGAGCAGGGGCGGCACTTCAGGGCCGGAGAATCAACCATGGTCCCCGTGGGTAAGCTCGCGATCGTCATCGGGATTATGTTCGTGGCGGTAGCGAACTGCGTCGCCAACGAAGTGGCGGGGATTGGCGCCGCGCTGGCTAAGGATCGCGACGGGATTTACATCCGTGCGTTACTGCCCGACACGCCTGCATCGGCTTCGGGTGCGCTGCACGTCGGCGATCGAGTTCTCGCAGTGGCCGAAGCGACAAAAGCCGCGGTCGAAACGAAAGACCTGAAGCTGGAAGAATGCGTGAGCCTGATTCGCGGGGGCGCCGGCACCACCGTGCGTTTGACCGTCGTCACGGCCGGTAAGGACGAGTCGCAGGCGCGCGTCGTCAGCGTCGTTCGCGGCGACATCAAGGAACTTAGCCGCTGGGGCGATGGCCAGCGGATTGCCGCCGGCGCCGCTGCACCGGACGCGCCTTTCGTTCGATTGGATGATGGCAAGCCGGAACGAATCAACGATCGTCGCGGCCAGGTCGTCGTGATCACGTTCTGGGCAACGTGGTGCGGACCATGTCAGAAGCACATGGCACATTTGCAAGCCCTGGCGACGTCGAATCGGCAATGGAAGGATCGCGTGACGATCATCGCCGCGAGTGCCGACGACGATGAGAAAACCGCTCGCGACCACGCCGAGCAGGCGGGCTGGGATCAGACACGCAACGTGTGGGCCGCGCCCGAGGCGATCAAGGCGTGGCATGTCGCGTCGCTTCCCACGACGTACATCATCACGCCGCAGGGAAAGATTGCCGATCTCGACGAAGCGGCCGATCTGGCCGACGCCGTGAATCGCCTGCTTGCAGAATAATCGATCTGCCCTGCGAACGAATGCGCTATTGCGCCCCCGTCGTGCGCACCGCGGGCGTGGCCGGGCCGAAAGCGTAGTTCGGGTTTGTCGGATCGAAATCCTGGTCCGTCAACCCGCGATTCAACTCGATGTTGCGATAGTTGAACTCTTCAGCCAGCGGCGTGGGCTGTCCGGCGGCGGCTGGCCAGCCGTACGCTTCGAAGCGCACCGGCAGCTTCAGGTCGGCGTCGATGTAGAGCCGCGTCTTCTGATAATGCAACTGCGGCCGCTGTGTCGCGTGCGACACCTCGATGCACGTCGCCATCCGCTGGTCGACTTCCACTTGCGGATAGTACTTCACCACCGCGTCACCCAGCTGCAATTCCGACTGGTACATGGTCAGCCACCGCTCGAGGTGACTCTTGATGCCCACCTCGTTGAAGGCTTCGCCCGTGGAACCGACGAGTTCCGGACTGTTGGGGCGCAACTGCAGGGTCACGCCCGAGCGACCGCGTGGGGCGACCGTGTGCACAAGCACGTTGCCGTCGGCGCGCTTGGCGGTGTAAATCGCCTCTTGCCCCTTATGCGTCTTGGGACCAAGGAAGAAGGCATAAATGCTCAACGGATCGTGCCGCACCTTGAGGTGCAGATTTTCGTACTTGTCGGCCTGGCCGGTAGCCTGCACGCGATGACTCACCAGGCAGGTGTAGTCGGGCGTGTGCGCCAGGCGATCGAGCATGTCGCGCGTCACGGCCACCACGGTCGCCATCGGCTGGTCGGCCGGCGCTTTCTTGGCCGCGTCACCCAGCTCGGCCGGCGGTTGCGCAACCGGCTTGATGTCAGCGATATCGACTTCCGGCTCGCCGAAATCCGGCGGGAAATAGTAGTCGGGGTTGTTGTAGTCGAAATCGCGATCCGTGAAGTGCTGGTCGAACTGGAAATCAAGATACGTGTATTCCTCGATCAAGGGCGGCTGGGCCTTCGGATCGTCGGGCCAGGTGTACGCTTCGTAGCGCACCGGCACGTTCAATTCGTTGTCGATGAAGATCCGCGCCATGTGGAACGTAAATTCCGGCCGGCGATTCTGATGCGTTGCGCGAATGTACAGGCAGGGCCGCCCTTCGATCTTGGCGTCCTTGTAGATCTTCACTTCGCAATCGTCGAATTTCGAATCGTTCTCAGCGTGTTCGACCAGTCGCTTGATCAGGTTCAGGATGCCGACTTCGGTCAGTGGGTAACGATTGTCGCGCATGGCCCGGTCCGAATCGGGAAACAGCGATACGGTGCCCATCAGGCGAAATTCGTCGGAGTGGACGAACATCTTGCCGGCGTCGCGGCCCTCGACGAAAACGACCTCTTGCCAAGGACGGTCTTGCTTGTTGGTGAACGCGGCGTACACGCTGAACGGATGCTGTCGCATCTTGACCGACATGCCCTGGTAGTTGGTGAGCTTGCCCGCGACGCGTTCCCGCTTGACCAGGCGGCAGGAGTAGGAGTCGACTTTTTCGAGCGCCGCGATGCCCGCTTTACCCCAGCGAATGATGGGGGCCAGCGGGTGTTCTCCCGGCTGCGCCGTGAGGTCGCCCGGCGGCGGCCCGATGGGCGTGGCGCCAAAGGCATTCGCATGGATGGAGGCAACGAACAGCCCAATAAGCGCGATTTGCCTGAACATGACCGAGGGCAGCTCCTGGTGTGTGCCGAATCTTTCGAAGGCCGGTATCCGCGCGTTTCCGCGGGTGAGTAAGCCTAGGTCGCGAAATGTGCCGGGAATGCGGTCGAGTACGCCGGCAGCATGCCAACAATCGCGGTTTGCGTAGACGGCACTATAGTCCCAATTCCGCGAAACCTCCGATACCAGTATTTCGCCCTGAAACAGCGATGCTGTCATGCAAAAAACAGGGGCGATTCCCACGGTCGGGCGCACCAGGGGGCCGGGCGTCATCGAGGCCGCCGGTGCAGGAAACCGGCTTTAGCGGAGAGTTTCGCGCGGGGTGCTGTCGGCATGATCGACCCACAAGCCGGCGGCGGCCGTGGCGAGGGCCGCGCGGAATTCCGACGGTAGCGGGGTCTTGGTCAGCGTCGTCGCGTCGACCAGGACATAGATCGTCTCGGCCGTGGCGATGATCGCATCCTCGCCGGCAACGCGGAATTCCACGGCCAGGGAAAACGACGTGTTCCCCAAGTGCAGCGGCCGCACCGCGATCTCGAGCACCTGATCGAAGCGCGCCGACGACTTCCACTCTTTGGTTTGCTTCACCAGCTGATAGTCGAGCGGCCCGTTGACCAGCAGCTTTTCGAAGCCGAGGGCGCGCAAGAACTCGAGTGTGGCCAGATCGACGTAGTGGCCGTAATGAACGTTGAACACCACCTTCTGCGCGTCGCACTCGGCGTAGCGCACCCGCAGGTAGTAGCGAAAGGGCTGGGCCATCCTTCGTGAGTTCTCGCAGACGCTGTTTGGAAAGAGTGATGGGGTGCCACTGGTGGCTCGCCCACCGGTGCGGAATCCTCGATAAGCACTGGTAGACAAGCTTCTTGGTCTTAGTGACCCAAAAGCGCGTCGACGGCCGCGCCAACATCGGGACTGGCCATCAACGATTCTCCGACCAGGATCGCATCGATGCCGGCCGCCTGCAAACGCTCGACGTCCGCGCGGCTGCGAATGCCGCTTTCCGCGACCAGCACGCACTCATCGGGGATGCGCTCGCGCATACGCAGCGTGTGATCCAAATCCGTCTTGAAGGTGCGCAAGTCCCGATTGTTGATACCGATCAGCGTTGCCCCGGCGTCGAACACGCGCGGCAGGTTCTCCGGTTCGTACAGCTCCACGAGGGGCGACATGCCCAGCTGTACCGCCTCGTTGTGCAGCGACCGCAGGTGGCAATCGTCCAGGCATTCGGCGATCAACAGCACGGCATCGGCGCCGGCGGCCCGCGCTTCGAGCAGTTGATAACGATCGAGAATGAAATCTTTGCGCAGCACCGGCAGGCGAACCTGCTGTTTGATCGCCCGCAAGTAGTCAAGGCTTCCCTGAAAAAAGTGTTCGTCGGTCAGCACGCTCAGGCAACTCGCGCCATGGGCCGCATACGTCTGGGCGATGGCCAGCGGCTCAAAATCCTCGCGGATCACACCTTTCGAGGGACTGGCCTTTTTCACTTCGGCGATCAGGCGGATCGGCCCCGGCGCGGATAGCGCGCCAAAGAAATCGCGCGGCGCAGGCATTTCGGCAAGCCGCTTTTCAAGCTCGGCAGCCGGCACGGCCGCTTGCGCTGCGGCAATCTCGTGCCGTTTGCGGGCGACGATTTCGTCGAGGATCGTGCTCATGGTCAATCTTGAAAAATCGTCGCGCTGTCAGTGCTTGAAATGCCGCCGGCCTGTCAGAAGCATCGAGATTCCATGCCGATTGCAGGCGGCCGTCACTTCTTCGTCATTGCGAGACCCGCCCGGCTGTACCACGGCCTTTACGCCGGCGGCGGCGGCCAGGTCGATCGAATCGGGGAACGGAAAAAACGCGTCGGACCCCAATACCGAACCGGCCGCCTTCGGACCCGCTTTCTCGATCGCGATGCGTACGCTATCGACCCGGCTCATCTGCCCGGCGCCGGTGCCCAACAGCGTCTGGTCCTTGGCCAGCACAATGGCGTTGCTCTTCACATGCCGGACGATGGCCCAAGCAAATTCCAGGTCGGCCCGCACCGCGTCGCTGGGCGCCGCCGTCGTGGCCACGGTCCAACTTTCGATAGGGTCCGGTAGCACATCGGCCTCTTGTCGCAACAGACCACCGTCGACTTGCCGATATTCGAACCGTGGCCGCGCCGGTCCCCAAGCACCGACCGCCAAGAGGCGCACGTTCGCTTTCCACTTCGGCCGGGTGGTCAGTGCAACGAGCGCATCCGGCGCGAAATCTGGAGCCACTATGGCCTCAACGAAAAGTCCCGGTTCGCACAGCACTTCGGCCGTGGCTAGATCGACCATTCGATTGAACCCCAGGACAGAACCGAAGGCGCTCACCGGATCACCAGCCATCGCGCGCCCCGCGGCGACGCTCAATTGCTCGGCGGCCGCGGCGCCGCAGGGATTGTTGTGCTTGATGACCACAGCGGCCGGCCGGGCCAGCCCGCGCACGATCGCCAAGGCGCTATCCAGATCGAGCAGGTTGTTGTACGACAGCTCTTTACCATTGAGCTGCCGGGCACCAACCAGGTTCGGCGTCGATAAGCGCTCGGCGTAGAGCGCCGCCCGCTGGTGGGGATTCTCGCCGTAGCGCAACACTTCTTTGAGATCGACCGACAGGTCGAGTCGGGCGGGAAAATCCTCGGCCGGCTCCGGGCCGGTCGCGGCGAACCAGCGGGCAATGCCGGCGTCGTACCGCGCCGTGTGGGCGTAGGCTTCGGCCGCCAATTGCCGCCGCAGCCCGTAGCTGATGCCGCCTTTTGCGGAGAGCTCGGCAAGAATCCGCGAATACTGGTCGGGGCTGGTGGCGATCGTTACGAAGGCATGATTCTTGGCCGCCGCGCGCACCAAGGACGGCCCGCCGATATCGATCTGCTCGATCGTCTCCTCGTCGCTCGCGCCGCGCGCCACGGTTTGCTCGAAGGGATAAAGGTTGACGACCACCAGGTCGAACGATTCGATGCCATGGGCCGCGAGCGAGTGCTTGTCTTCGGGATTATCCCGCCGCCAGAGGATGCCGCCGAAAACCTTTGGATGAAGCGTCTTGACCCGACCGTCCATCATTTCCGGAAAGCCGGTGTAATCGGCGATATCGCGGACCGAGAGCCCCTGCTCGACGAGGAAGCGCCGCGTGCCGCCGGTGCTGTAAATCTCCACGCCGGCGGCGGCCAGGCCGTGGGCGAACTCGGCCAGCCCGGTCTTGTCGCTGACGCTAATGATGGCGCGGCCGACTTTGACCGCTTGATCCGTCGTTTGAGTCACGATCCGTCACCTCCGGAAGACGCAAGCCCGTGCGAAACGGCGCGGCGGTTGATCGCCGTTCTGGGGGCTCGCGGAACGAAGTAATCCGCGCTTGCTCGTAGAAGATACCGCGCAAGCCTCGCGGCCAACAGGAGCCCGATTCTGCGTGAGAGAGGCGATCGCTTCGCGGTCCTCAAACGGCCGGCACGGTGATGATTACGGCTGCGCTGCGGCGCCAAATGGATCATCGTCCGCGGCCGCATCAGCCGGGGCATCGGCCTCCATTTCACGATCGGCGGCAGCTCCAGGAGCAGCCGCGGCGGCTGCCGCCGGCGCCCGGCGTCCTCCGGCCGGAGTCGCTTCCGGATCGGGGGGCAATTCGTGCACGAGCGGTTTTACCTGGTCGATTTCGTGCAGGCATTGCAGCAATCCGGTATCGGTCGCCAGATACACGCGGTCGGTCTGGGTGTTTTCGACTTTGATCGGCAAGAGCTCGGTGGCCATGCGGCCCAGGTGCGCGCCGCTGCGACGATCCACGATCACCAACCGATCTTGCTCATCGGCCGTGTATAAACGTGTCCTACTGGCCGCGATGAACTTGGCAACGTCTGCACTGAACCATCGCTCGTTCCCGCTATCGGCGGCCAGACAATGCATGCCTGACAGCTCGGCAATCGCGTAGACGTTGCCGTCGAGCGGTACGGGCATCTGTCGTGCCGGATAACCGGTCGAGAACTGCCAGCGACGCTTGCCCGACTTTTCGTCAATCGCGTAGATGTAACCATCGGCCGACGCGGCGTAGACCAGCGGAGGCCAGTAACCAAGCCCAGCGGTGATCGGGCCGCGCGTCATGAAACGATAGTTGGCGTTCAGATCGTCCTTGTTGGCCGAGTACACTCCTCCGGCATGCGTTCCCCACACCAGGTAATCACCGGCCAGCACCGGCGATTCATCGATCGACCCCTTGGTGCGATAGGTGGTAGGGGTCAGCTTCGGCTTTTCCGGTTTGATTTCGTAGCTCTCGACCGCGCCGGCGAAGGTCGGGACGTAAACCCGCGTGTCGCTCACGGTCGGCGCCGCCGAAGGCGTTCCCTGCAATTTTCGGGTGAAGAGCAGGCTGCCGTCGCGCCGCGACAGCACGTACAAGGTCGAACCATTGCACACGCACACGTACGAGGCGCTCGCGCCGACGGGCGTGTTGGGAAAGGACCGTTGCCCGACCAACGTCGTCCACAGCGTGCGCCCGGTTTCGGCATCGAAGGCTTGCACCATCGATTCATCGGTCACGCTGATCAGCGCCCCTTGGTGCAGCGTGATTTCGTGAACTCGATTGCGGCTCGAATCCATCTTGATGCGCGTGGCCCAAGCTCGCGTCAGGCCGAAGCGACGGGCCTGTTGCTCGGTGATGAGCGTGGTACGCCCCCCTTGAGCCCAGGTCGTGCTTGCGCCGACGAGGCTCACGACACCACAAGCCGCCCAGAGGATACCGATTCGTGCGCTAGCGTGCATTTTGCGTCAGGTGCCTGGTGCCAGGGGGGTCGGTGAGCCGCGCCACGATCGACACGCGGCGCATCCTTTCATGATAATTGCCCAAGCGCAAACGTGGGGAGCAAAACAGCCACCGCAAGGCCTCAGGCGCCGATGGTCGTACGGGGTCGGACACCACCGGTGGCGGGTTGTGCCTCGGGCCCGACAATTCTAGGATGACACGGCCCGCTAGAGTCTTGCGCTATCGGGGCCAGCAGGACTCGCGTCCCCGCCCAAGACCTGCCAAGGCGGGTTGCCGCCGGTCCGTCGGCAGGTGCCCAGTCAGCCAGGTTTTGCCACCTGCGTGGGGGGCACCGCATCCGCCCCGCCCACCGCCTATCTCCATCCCGGCGCCGCCATGAACCATGCCGCCCTACGAAAGGTGTTGGGATATCTCAACCTGTCGTCGGGCACCTTTGACGCTCAATTCTACGCCAGCGTTAACGACGCGTTTGCCGCCGCCGCGGCCGACAGCAGGGCCGGGCAGCCGGCCTGGCGCACGCTACGCGAGCAGCTTGATGCCGAACTGACGGCGGTGGCGGGGCAGATCGCCGGATTTGAATCGACCGACCAGGCGGCGGCCCTGGTACGGTTGGTCTTCGATTCGATCCTGCCCGAGTACAAGAAGTTCCACAAGGATTTGTTGGCCCATCAGAACGAAGAAGCGCTGTACCAGCCCTTTTTCATCGCCAAGGCGTGCGCGCTGGCACTGGCGCAGGAGGGCCCCTGGACCGAGACGCCGCGCATCGTCCGCGGTGCCGTTGCGCGGTTGAACGATTTCATCGGCCATCGCCCTGTGGTGGTGTTGCGGACGGCGCAGAAGATCGAACCTTATCGGCATGAGTGGGTTTGCCCGATCCCGCTCTTTGTTGCCGGGGCTGGCGTCGCGGCCGGACGCTATCACGATATGATCGCGGCAACGCTCGATGTGCTCCGCGCCACGGATCGCGAGGTTCTCGACAGAGCCAGCTTCGATCCCCATCACCTGCAGGAACTGGCGCTCGATCCGCGCGCTTACGATTTCGATCATCCCGCCAACAAGCGGCCCAATTACCATTTCGGTCAGTGGGACCCGCACACGATCGACAACTCGGGACGCTACACGCGCTTCGTTTTACAGGCCGTGACCCTGGATGCATTGCTGGAACGTGTGGAAGAGGCGTCGGGTGACGAGGCTGCATTTCGTCTGCAGGAAGCGGCCGTGGTACTGGCCGGCACGATGCTGATGGCCGCCGGCGTCAGCGGCAGCGGGCCCGAGAGTCACGATTCCGACACGACCCTGGCGAACTTGTTGCCCCGGATCGCGGCGTATCGCGACGACTTCTATCGCCGCCGCCTGGCCGAAACGGACGGCCCCGCGGGGGACCGCTTGCGTAGCGAGGCGGCGACGCTACGGCAACCGTTCGCCGGCGCGCGGCACGACTTGAATTCCCGCCTCGCGCGGCTGCGCGGCGTGCAACTGCAGCATGTGCGCCTGGCACGCCTGTTCGCCACGATGGGCAACCTGGAAGCGACGACACGCCAGGCGCAGATCGTGCCGGTCGCCTCGGCGCGCATGTTGTCGAAAATCAGCGGCCAGATCACGATCGGCCACCTGGCGCTCGAGCGCGGCGACGTCGCTGAAGCTGCCCGCTTGCTGGCCGAGGTCGACGACCTGCTACGGCGGGCCATCGATTGCGGCGCGGTAGTCGATCCCTGGAACATCTTGGGCTTTCAGGGGCAATTCAGCCTGTTTCCGGCCATGGAAAACAGCGTGCGCGATCACCGGGTCGACGTGCTGGTACACCTGGTGACGCGCATCTTCAGCCTCGTCGTGCGCACCGCCGCCGATGCCGCGGCAGCGGGTCAGGACGTGCTCCTGGAACAGGTCCTCGCGCAGCTCAACGCCTTTGCCACCTGGTGGGACCGCTTCGGCACGCTGGAGGTTTCGGGCGTCGACTCGGTGTCGGGGCGCGAATCGGTCGATGCCGCCACGGCCATCGCCCGCGCGCTGGGCGCATGGCGCCAGGCCGGCGCCACCGGGGGCGATATCGCGTTCTGGCGCAAACACGTCGCCGAGTTCCAATCACCCCGTGCTTATGCCCTGGTAATCCGTACGTTGCTCGACAAGCGCGATTTTCTCGCGGCAACGGGATTGCTTGTGCAATGGCTATCCGAATCGGAAGGAATGCCGCTGGAAGAGGGGGAGTATTCCCTGCGTCAGTTGACGCTGCGCGGCCTGAAGCTGTTGCTGCCGACCGATGCAAGCGTGCCAGAGCCGTCCTGGCCGCTGGTGGGCCGGCTCTTCGATTATGTGGAGGCGAACGCCGGCGATTATTGGGACGTTCCGCAACTGGCCTTCGTCGTCAACAAAAACGGCGGTCATGGCGACAACGACGATGACGATGCGAACCTGTTTCAGGCGGCGTACGAGGACGTCACGTACCTCGATACAACCGACGACGGCACCGATAGCTCGCTCTTTGGCGGCAGCGAACCGGCCAGCGATTACGAACTCGATCTGGAAGCCGCGCGATTGCGGTCGCGGCTCGGCTTTTTGCGCACGCTGGCCCAGTTGCGTACGATGTGCGCTGTCGCCAGCGCTACGACGACCACCAATCCGCTGGCGGAGAACCTGGCCGCACAGTACGAACACGCGGCGCGTTGCGAAGAGGGGCTCGCGCAACTGCTCACGGCGCTCCACCAATATCGCATCGCCGAGCCCGCTGGTACGCACACGTCCCTGGTGGAATACGATCGCCGCCGCCGCGTGAAGGAGTCGCTGCTGGCCGAAGTCGCCGCGACGGCCGTCGAGGCGGCGGCCGCGGCGCGGTGGATTCGAGCCGCCGCATCCACCGACGGCGAGGGAGCCGCCGCGAATGCAACACCGTTGCCGCGCTTCGAGACCTTGGCGACGCCGCTCTTGCGCGCTTTGCTCGAAGGGAACGCCGACGCGGCCCGCGCTTCGTTTCCGGCTTTGCGCGCCGAGTTCGAGCAGCAGCCGATTCTGTACGTGCCCCTGTCGCGCGGCGGCGACCCGGAGCAATTCGTGCGCACGCAATCGCTCAGGCAGTTGCTGGTGGACCTGCTCACGATTCTGCCGCGCGCGGGACTGCTGGCCGAGACCTGCCAACTGATCACGGTCGCGATCGCCATGGAGCGCCATCGCCCCAAGGGGGACCGGGCCATCACGGAATTTGACCGGCTCTTCGAGACCGGATATCGGGCCCTGGTCACGGCAGTCGTCGAGGCGGCTACGAGCAACGAGCAGCCGGCGGCGGATGCCGAGTTGGTCGAAACCTTGCAATCGCTCACCGAGCCGTTGTTGCGATTGTGGCTCGAACACAGCCGGTCCGTGCGGCTTTCAGCGCTAGAAAAACTGGCCGAGCCCGAGCGCTTCAAGTCGCTGGTCGAATTCGTCGAGCGCTACGGGCATGACCTGTTTACGCAGAAATTCCTCAACCCGGGGAGCCTGCGGGCCATTTTGGATCAAGGCGCCGAGAATTATTTGCGGCTCCTCGAAGAAGAACCTGACACGGCCCAACCGCTGAAATTGATCGAGGATCTATCGGCCGACGAGCCGCCCCTGACTCGCGCCGCGGCCGCCGCGCAGTTGCAAACCATCGCCGAGGTCATCGTCGAGAATTACAACGAGTACAAAGATTACAACAGCACGACCACGCAATCCGACCACGGCGAGCTGTTGTACACGTTGATCGATTGCCTGCGTTTGAAGGCCAGCTACGAACGCGTTTGCTGGAACATCCGGCCCATCGTGCAAGCGCACGAGGTCCTGATGCGGCACGGACAGATCGATACCGCGGAATTATGGCGCCGTGCCCTGGCAGAGCGCACCGGCGAGGCGGCGGACGCCCTGCAGAAGCAGTTCGAAGCGCTCGGGCAGCGCTACCAGATGCGGCTGCCGAGCATCGCGGCCCGGCTGGCCGAACGGTTCGTGCGTCCGCTCGTGGTCGACGGGCTGCGGGCGCTCGTGGCGCCGGCCATCGAGGAGATCCGCGCAGGCGACCCCGGTGAAGCCTTCTTGCGCCTGGAAAGCGAAATCCGCGAACTGGCCGAGCAGCCCGCGGGCTCGGGCGTGGACGTTCCCGCGTGGCTGGCGGCGCTGGAAGAGGAAGCGGCGCGAGCCCAGGCCGAGAGCAGCGATCACGACGCCGCCGCCGATTTGCAGGCGCGCGTGCGCCCCGTGCGGCTGACGCTTGCCGACGTGCAGCGACAATTGGGTGAATGAAGCGGTGCCTGCGATGCCGCTTCTTGTTCAGTCGGCACGCCTTTGGAGTCGCCCGCTCATTCGCCTGAGGGCGAAAAGGCATGGCACGGCGCACTTTTATTTGCCGGCGTTTTTCTCGGCCTCGGCCTTTTCATCCTGCGCGGTCACCCGCGGAAAGATTTCCGTCCGCCCGAAGAGCGAGATGCCCACGTAGCCGCGGGCGTTCAATTGGCTGCTGTCGCCGTCCTCGAACCACAGCGTGCAGTTGTAGGTCTTGCCGCTGTCGCCGTCGTAGATCGTTCCGCCGGACCATTGCTTCTTGGCCGGGTCGTAGGTGAAGTCCTTGAGCATGTCGATGCCCACGACCGGGCGTTTGCGCAGCGACTCGTCGGGATTGTATTTATCGAGCGCGCCTTCCTTGTCGTAGGCGACGATCTTGCCGTGGTAGATACCGTTCTCGCGGCGCACCTCCAGCTTGCCGTTCTTCTTCGGGAACCACCATTTGCCGAGCAGGGCATCGCCCGGCGCCTTGTCGGCAGCTTGTAAGTTCGACACGGCCAAGAGCGCGGCGGCAAAGGCAAAGGCGACCGAAATGCGGCGATTCATGTCTGCACCCACGGATGGCGAGGTTTCGAGAAGCGATGCACCCAGGAGTTTATAGGGAATCCGGTTAAAGGCAAACTGCCGATCTTCGCTCAATCGCCCGCGATCGGTGTGGCCGCTTGCATCATCGCGCACTTGGTTGACATACATGGCCTGCCCAGGTATTCTCATGCCTAGCGAGACAAGGCATAGGCCAAGGAAACACCCGGATGGTCACCAACCCCGATCTGTTGCGCGGCGCGCTCGAGCCGGTAATCCTGGAGTTGATCTCGGCGGGCGCAAGCTACGGCTACGAGATTGCCAAGGCAGTGCAGGAATCGAGCGGTGGCGAGCTGTTGGCGCAGGAAGGAACGCTTTACCCGGCCCTGCATCGCCTGGAAAAGCGCGGCTACCTGCGCGCTACCTGGAAGGCGTCGCCCGAGGGGCGTCAGCGGAAGCACTACCGCGTGACGGGCGAGGGGCGGCGCTACCTCGAGAGTCTGCGTACCGAATGGGCCACGTTCAGCAAAACGGTCAACCGCATTCTAGGGATCGCGCATGTCGGAATTGTCACGGCATGACGATGACGAAGGGACCGGTGCAACAGGCGATTTCGCTGGCTCCCGGTCGCAAGACACATTCGACGCTCGCCTGGAGGCCGAGCTGGCCGATCACCTGGCGGCCGCCGCGGCGGAGTTGGTGCGCAAGGGAGAGCCGCCCGATCGAGCGGCGAGCGCGGCGCTCGCACGCTTCGGCGACGTGAGTCGCATCAAACGACAATGCTGGTGGATCCACCATGGGGAGGATTTCATGTTTCGAACGGTTGGCATCGCGCTTCTGAGCACTCTCGTAATCGGCGTCGCACTCCTCGCGGCCGGCGGTTGGCAGGCACAGCGCAATCTGGCGGCGCGCACCGCGGAGCTTTCCGACCAGCTCGCCTCGCTGACCGCCACGCAAGAAGCAATGCTGGCTCAGCAGCGGCCGCCGGAAATCACCGGGCATTGCTATCTGGGTGACAAGTCGAAGCCGGCGGCGAACGTCCTGGTGAAAATCTATCGCTTTCCCGATGTCGCAGGAAACTTAACAACGGGAGTGATCGTAGATGCCGTCGAGACTGATGCTGACGGACACTTCAAAACGGGCGCGCTTCAATATGGCGAGTACTCCGTGATCGCTCCGCTGCAGGTTCCGCAGGGCGAAAGCCAGGAGAGTCTCTACTACCGGGAAATTCAAAGCCGCCCCATGACTGTAGTGACGGGTTCAGGCGTGACGCATGTCACCTTGGACGTGCTGGCCTCCGCCCGAGTCGAACTTGTCACACAACCATTCCCGAAAACGATCACATGCGCAAAGGGGCAACAGCTCGACGTGACCACATTGGACAATATCACATTCGGAAGTTCAGTCACTGATCGTCCGGTTCGTCTGTTCCGCGACGGACTGGAGACACACCTTACACCCATTCTTGATTGGCCCGCCCCACTGGGGCCAACGGGGTTAGGCGGCACCCACGTCGAGCCATATTCGGAAACGCGGTGGCTGCCGCCACGCGAGTACGAAGTCCACAAGTGGCTGAATTTGACGGGCCCGTCTCCCGATGTCATGGCGCGCGAGGTAACCGAAGGGATCGAGCAACCGGCACCCGTCCCCAACAAAAGCACCTTTTATGCCACGCTCTCCATGAATGTTCCGAAGGTTCGAACTGCGGCGGGCGGATCGACGAAAGTTACCTTCGCATTGCCGGACGGATTCGCCGATGCGTTCAAGGACGCGTTGCCATTGGCAGCGCAGGGCTACGGGACAGCCAACGGCATAACGTATCCGGCTGGAAGCGTCGGCGCCGTCGCGCAAGCCATGAAGATCGACGTGAAGGTTGACCCGCCCACTCAAACTGCGCCTTGAGCGATCCCCCGGTTTTCGGAGCGTCGTTTCGCGCGATTTACGCCGAACGCACCTGTCCAAGAAGTTCACTCAACGAGCTGATCGACTCGCTGGCTCGAGGTTCTTGATCAGTGTGCGTTCCCGCGGCGCTGCTCTCGGCCCGCTCCACCAGCACCGCCTGCCAGCCAGCGGCGCGGGCCGCGCGAAAATCGTTCTCCAGATCGTCTCCCACGAGCAGCATCTCTGCGGGCTCGAAGCCGAGTTCGTCAGCGATTGCGGCGAAGAACTCGGGCCGGGGTTTGCGCCAGCCGACACGCGACGAGACGAACACGTGCCGGCAGTCGCTCAAGGGCGTCAGGGCCCGGCAAATGCCATCCAATCGATCGTCGAAATTCGAAGCGATGCCAATCGTGACGCCTGCCGCCGCTAGCGCTTGCCAGGCGCCCGAGGCATCGTCGAACAATTGCCAGTGCTGCGGATTAGCAAAATGCTCCCACAGATCGTCGAAGATGGCACCGGCCTGCGGCGCAGCGCCGAAGACATCGGCCACGATCCCGCGCCACCGCTCACGTTCGCGCTCTTGACTGGTGCGCCCGGCGTGCAACCGGCGATCGATCTCGTCCTGTTGGGCCATCGCCGCGCGAAACAAACCGTGCATTTCGGCTTCGGCGATCTCGATGCCGTGGCGGCGTCCCACACGCGCGTAAGCCGCGGCGACACTCGGCTCGGGCCGGATCAACGTGCCCACGGCGTCGAAGAGAACGGCACGCGGCAAATGATGAGTGCAAAATGATGAATGATGAATCGAAGCCAAGGAATACTCCGCACGATCGTTTCCCTTGTTCATCATTCTGCATTCATCATTCTGCGTTTGCCGTCACGGTAGCCGCGAGATCCAGCCCAGGTCGAGCGCGAAGACAAACGTCATCAGGCTGATGATGAAGAGGAACCCGGCGTAGTGGAAGGCGATCACGACCCGCTCGCTGACCGGCTTGCCGCGGATTCCCTCCAGGATCAAGAAGACCATATGCCCGCCGTCCAGGAGCGGGATCGGCAGAAAGTTCAGCACCGCCAGGTTGGCGCTGAGCATGCCGAGAAAGATCAACAGCGCCGAGACGCCCTTGCTGGCCGATTGATGGGCCACGCCGAAGATCGACAGCGGACCGCCCATGCCCTTGGGCGAGACCTGCGCGGTGCCGATCTTGCGCAGAAAGCGATAGACCTGCGCCACGGATTCCACGGCTTCGTTGCTGCCGAGCTTCAGCGCTTCGCTCATCGTGGCCGCGCGCACCTCGACGTACAGCGGCTCGAAATTGAAGCCGCGGTCGGGGTTCCACTCGTTCGACGCGGCGACGTCGACTTCGACCTCGCGCTTGTCGGCCAGCGTCAGCGTGACCTTGGTGTCGGCCAGCGTGTTCTGCAATTGTTCGACGAAGAAGGGCCACGATGCCTTGTCGGCCGCTTCGCCAAACTCGACCTTGAATTCGACGTCCTTGTCATCGAGCTTGACGTTCTGTGGGGGCAAGCGGGCCGCCACGACCTCGGCGCCTGCGGCGATGCCAGCCTTCTCCGCTGGACCACCCGGCTCGACGCTGGCCACGCGCGTCGTGACCCTGATGCCGACGCCCAGCGTGTTCAGCACCAACGGTTCGGCCGGAGTGAGCGGGTCTTCCACGGCATACGGTTCGCGCAGCGTCACCTTTTGCTCGCTTTGCTGGCCGTCGCGCCGCGTAACGATCGTGACTTCCTGGCCCGCACGCTTCAGCAACCGGTCGTTCAAGGTCTCGGGATCGCCGATGGGCTCGCCATCGATCGAGACCAGCAGGTCCCCTTTCTTCCAGCCAGCCTTGTCGGCGGGCGAGCCGGCCTGCACGGCCGCGATCGCGCCGATCTCCATCGCAATGCCCAGGCGCTTGAGTGGCCGACCCGGCAGTTCGATCGGCACCTGCTCCGAGTCGTTCTCGTTCAGCTTGCGGAGCACGGTAACGGTCGTGGGCCCGACGTTTTGCGCCAGCTCGCGCTGCACGTCGGCGTTGGTTGCGACGTTCTTGCCGGCAATCGCCGCGATGGTGTCGCCGGGCTTAAACGGGCTGTCCTTCCCACCCAAGGGCGCCACCGGCACGATCGGCGGCTTGGCCAACTGCGTGGTCGAGGCGCTAAAGATGCCGATCCGCGGCGCCAGGCCCGTCGGGTCGGGGTAGATCGTGAACTCCAAGGGCTCGCTCGCCCCCTCGCGCTCGACGACGAACTTCACCCCCTTGTCGAGATTGTCACCCAACGCCACGCGCTGCTGCAGGTTGCGAAAGCGCGGGTTCTCGATGTCGCCGATGCGAATGATCTTGTCGCCCGGGCGCAGGCCGGCGGTCCATGCCGGATCGCCCGGCCACAGCCGGCCCACGACGCACGGGTTTTCCTTGACACCCATCTTGTAAGCGATGACGGCCACGGCGAAGGCAAAGATCACGTTCATGATCACGCCCGCCGAGATGATCGCCATCCGCTGCGGAACCGTTTTGGCCAGGTAGCTGCGCGGATCGAAGATGCTCGTCTCGGCGCTGGCTTCCCCCTCGGGCAAGGTGTCACCCTCGGCGGCCTCGCGGGCGAGCTTGGCGCGTTCGAACTCCTCGGCGGCTTTGGTCGGATTGTCCTCCTGGCCGAGCATCTTTACGTATCCGCCCAGCGGCAGGATGCCGATGCCGTATTCGGTTTCACCCCAGCGAAACTTCGCCAGCTTGAGGCCGAAGACGTCGAAGCCGAGATAAAACTTCTCGCACTTCACGCCGCACGCCTTGGCGACCAGGAAGTGCCCCAGCTCGTGAACGAAAATCACCGCCCCCAGGCCGACCGCGACTTGCGCGATCAAGTTCCAGTTGTGCCAGTCGGTGAGCCAGCTTGCGGCAGCCAGAGGCGCCGCGTTTGCAAGTGCCTCGATCAAGTGCATACCCAACGTGCCATCTCCTTGCGCGCCCAGCCGTCGACTCGAATCAACTCATCAAGTGTAGGACTGGGATCAAAATCATGATGTTCCAAAACGCCGCGGCAGGCCGGCACGATTTCGGTAAAGGGGAGCTCGCCTCGCAAAAATCCTTCGACAGCCGCCTCGTTCGCCGCGTTCAACACGGCCCCCGTCGTTCCGCCTACGCGGGCCGCCTCGCGCCCCAGTTCCAAGGCCGGAAACCGCTCCAGGTCCGGCGGCTCGAATTCCAACCGCATGCAATCGGTCCAATTCATCCGCGCCGCCACCCCGTCGGTACGGTGCGGGTAAGTCAAGGCGTATTGAATCGGCAGCTTCATGTCTGGCGGGCTGAGCTGCGCCAGCACCGAACCGTCGACGTACTCGACAAACGAATGCACGATCGATTGCGGGTGCACCACCACGTCGATCCGCTCGACGTCGATGTCGAACAGCCAGCGGGCTTCGATGATCTCGAGCGCCTTGTTCATCATCGTGGCCGAGTCGACCGTGATCTTCGGCCCCATTGCCCAGGTGGGGTGCGCCAGGGCTTCGGCAACCGTGACGCTGGCCAGTTGCTCGCGTGAATACTTGCGAAAGGGACCGCCGCTGGCCGTGAGCACGATTCGCCGCACTTCGTGCCCTTGCCCGGCCTGCAAGGCCTGAAAAACCGCACTATGTTCGCTATCGACCGGCAGAATCCGGACGCCTCGCTGCGCGGCCAGTTCCATCACCAGCCGGCCGGCCATGACCAAAGTCTCTTTGTTCGCTAGCGCTACTGTCTTGCCGGCGTCGAGCGCGGCCCACGTGCTGCGCAAGCCTGCGCTCCCCACGATCGCGGCCAGCACCACGTCGACCTCGGGCCGGCGGGCGATGTCTTCCAAGGCGCTCGGCCCGGTGACGAGCTCGCAGCCGCCGGGCAAACCGCTCCAGTCCTGCCGGGCGGCCGCCGCCGGGTCACTGGCGATGGCCCAGCGCGCGCCAAATTCGACGGCTTGCTGGGCGAGCAGACCGGTGCGCCCGTGAGCCGACAAGGCCACGGCCCGCAGCTTCCCTTCCGAAGCCGCGATGACCGCCAGCGTGCTCTGCCCAATGCTGCCTGTGGACCCGAGCACGGCGATGTTTTTCACGCGGTCCGTCATGGGAAGAGTTGCCGGGCGTTTAGTGGTTCTACGCAGATCGCAGCCCGGATGGCCCGGTGCGTGTTGGAACTGTTCGTCACTTACGTCTGCAGCGCCATGACCGGCGACGAGCGACAGGCCTTTACCCATAGGAGGTTCTCAGCCAAGGCGACCGTTCCGGCGTACGCCGCTTGGGTGGTGTCCGCCTCGGGCGAGGAATCTCAGTCGTGCCCCCAAGCGCATTATGCCGATCGTGGCGATCACTCCGCCGACTGCCGATCACCCACCACGCGGCGGAGGATCGCAGGCGTTTCGTCCTGGAACGCGCTAATCGCCGTGCAGACTTGGGTTTGCTGCGACGCCGCCGTGCATTTTAGGAGCGTCTGGCGAGCCCCACAACCCTGATCGGCAGAGGCAACAGAGGGTAGTCGCCCGCAGCGTGGCGAACGATACTTCAGCCGATGCCCGCGGCGGACGCTCTCGTTGTATCTTCCGGGGACGGATTCTAGGATAGGTTTGGTATGTCTTTCGATCGGCTCATAGCCCTTCCCACCTCTCGCGGCTGGCCCCCGTGCCGCCAGGCTTTGCTTTGCCGGCCGTAAGTTTCGCCCATCACGGATAACGTCGCCAAGGATACCGCGCCATGGATTCTCGTCCCGAGTTGCCTCGGAAGCCGGTGGATAATAAGAAGTCGCCCAACATGGGCAATAACATCATCTGGTACCTGCTGGCCCTGGGTATCGGCACGGTTTTCTTGGTCGCTCTCTTGGCCAGCCAGCCGGATGTCGAGATCCGCTTTGGCGACTTGGACACGCTCATCGGCATGGGAAGCGATGCCAAGAACGAGCGCGAGGGGAAACCCCCGGCTACGATCGAGGTCAAGGACGAAGGAGGCGAGGGAAAGGGAGGCCGCCGGTTTTCCCATCTCAGCGACCTGACCGTTGGGGTCTCGGAAATCACGGGCAAGGTAACGATGCGCCCGCTCGATGCCCATGGCGTCCCGACGGGCGAGGAGCAAACCGGCGTCCGATTCTCGACGGCGCGATTGGGCCTGGAGCACGACCTTTTCGAGTCGCTCAAAGCCAACGGCTTTACCGACGTCCGGGCCGAACGCGCGCCGAGTGGACTGCGGGCCTATGCCCCCATCCTGATCGTGACGGCGCTGTTCGTGCTGGCCTTCTTCCTCATGATGCGTCGCCTGGGGGGCGCGGGCAGCCCGATGGCCTTTGGCCGCAGCCGCGGCAAGATGTATGCGCAGGAGGATATCGGCGTCACCTTCGACGACGTAGCCGGCATCGACGAAGCGGTGGAAGAGCTGCGCGAAGTGGTCGAGTTCCTTCGCACGCCTGAGAAATACCAGATGCTCGGCGGCCGCATCCCCAAGGGGATCCTGCTCGTCGGGCCTCCCGGCACCGGCAAGACGTTATTGGCCAAGGCCATTGCTGGCGAGGCGGGCGTGCCGTTCTTCAGCCTGTCGGGCTCGGACTTCGTCGAGATGTTCGTCGGCGTCGGCGCCGCGCGCGTCCGCGACATGTTCCAGCAGGCCGAAGCCAAGGCCCCCTGCATCATCTTCATCGACGAGCTCGACGCGCTCGGCAAAACGCGCGGCACGAGCATCGTGGGCGGGCACGACGAGCGCGAACAAACGTTGAATGCCCTGCTCGTGGAGATGGACGGCTTCGGCTCCAATAGCGGCGTGATCGTCATGGCCGCCACCAACCGGCCCGAGACGCTCGATCCGGCACTGTTGCGTCCGGGGCGCTTCGATCGGCACGTATTGGTCGATCGGCCCGACGTGCGCGGCCGCGAAAAGATTCTGGAAGTTCACGTGCAGAACGTGAAGCTCGACAATGCCGTGCAGCTGCAAGACGTGGCTCGCATCACGTCGGGCTTTGTCGGCGCTGATCTGGCCAACCTGGTTAACGAAGCGGCGCTGTTGGCCGCGCGCAAGGGAAAAAGCTCCGTCGGCATGGAAGAGTTCAACGAAGGGGTCGAGCGCGTCACCGCCGGCCTGGAAAAGAAACAGCGCATTATCCACCAGGATGAAAAGCAGCGCGTGGCTTACCACGAAAGCGGGCACGCCCTGGTCGCCTACAGCTTGCCCGATACGGACCCTGTACACAAAGTGTCGATCATTCCGCGCGGCATCGGCGCGCTTGGCTACATGATGCAGCGCCCCGAAGGGGACCGCTACCTGATGACGCAGGGCGAACTGGAGAGCCGGGTGCAGGTCCTGTTGGCGGGAACCATCGCCGAGGAATTGACGTTCCACGATGTTTCGACCGGGGCGCAAAACGACCTGGAACGGGCCAGCGAGATCGTGCGCAGCATGGTCATGGAATACGGCATGAGCCGCCTGGGGCGGGTGAATTATCGCGAAAGCGGCCGCTCGCCATTCTTGTCGGGCGGCGGCGATTTTCCGCGCGAGCGCAGCCATAGCGAGCACACCGCCCGCGAAATCGACCAGGAAGTGCGCCGCATCATCGACGAAATGATCGAAAAGGTGCGGGCGATCATCGCCGCCCGCCGCCCGGCGCTCGAAGCCATGGCCGCCCGGCTGATCGAGAAGGAAGTCATCGACGCGGACGAACTGAAGGTCATCATCGAAGAAAACTCGCCCAGCCCGATGCTGGTGCCGGGAACGGGCATTGCGCGAAAGCGGCCACTCCCGCCGCGCGATGAAGCAGCGCCTGAAGCCGACCAGGCCAGCGGCGCGTAGAAGACGTATAAGGCTTGGGTGCCACGAGGTGCCACGGGTGGCTCGCCCACCAGTGCCGAACTCAGAGTGAGCAGCCGTGCTATTCCTGACCGACCAGCACCAGGTTGTCCTGGTAGTAGGCGATGGCTTCGGTCGGATTGAGATTGAAGATCGCCCGCCCATCGGTTTGCCACTTGCCGTGGTCGAGCCGGAAGACGGCGGTGGCGGCGCGCAGGTTGCTGACGGCCTCGACCTCTTCCATGCCGCCCCCTTCGATGGCTTCGAAGGCGATCGTCACGGCCACGAAGGCGCACAGCTCGCCATTCTGGCGGTGCCGAGCGTAGGTCACCTCGTCATCGAACGAGCAATCCGTCCAGCGCAGGCCGCGCGGCTTGCCGCTCTTGCCGGCCAGCTCGAAGAACTTCGCCTCGAGCCGCTCGCGATGCAGGTGAAAATCGGAGCGGTAGCGCTCGTAGTTGGCCCGCGCCAACCGCGCTTTTAATTTGACCCACAGCAAGGCCACCGCGGCCGTGACCACTACACCGGCGGCCGCAATTCCGTACCAGGCACTCATGGCCATCCTCCCACGCACGCACGGGCGCGTTCGCGCGACACAGAGCACGACGCGACAAACTCGATTTTACGCCTGCTGGGGCTGTAAACGCAAGAAAGCGCCCGGCCAGGGGGATATTGCCGGCGAAAAGCGCCGTCTCACGCCGGGTGACACGCACCGCTACTGGCCAAAACCCACGGCGATTGCTTGCATCGCGCCGGCGCAAGCGGCATGCTAGGAGCGCCTTCCCGCGCCCCTTCTGCCGCACCGCAAAATCGAGGAGCTTTGCATCATGCGCCGCTTCCGTCTGGCGATCTTCGCGTCTCTATTGTTCGGTTCGACAGTGCCCCCGGTCGCGCGCGGCGCCGACGAGATCGATCCCTCGTCGCTCGCACAGTCCGTCACGATCTATCGCGACGAGTGGGGGGTGCCGCACATCGACGCACCGACCGACGAGGGCGTGGTGTTCGGTTTTGCGTTCGCACAGTGCGAGGACTATTTCTGGCAGGTCGAGGATTCGTACCTGCAATGCCTGGGGCGCTATGCCGAGGTCGTGGGCGACGCCGGCCTGGAAAGCGATCTGTTGAACCATTCGTTCGAAGTGGTCCGCCGCTCGCGCGAGGACTTTCCTTCGCTCGAGCCGAAACTGCGCAGCATCTGCGCGGCGTACGCGGCCGGCTTCAACCATTACCTGGCGACGCATCCGCAAGTCAAGCCGCGGCTGATCACGAAGCTCGAGCCGTGGAATCTGATCGCCTTCGAGCGCTTCACGCTCTTGAACTTCATCTACGGCAAAGCCCGCGTGCCGAAGAAGGCCACGCGCACCCTGCAGGACGAAATCCAAGCCGTCGTCGGCTCCAACGCCTGGGCCATCGGTCCGGCGAAAACCAAGGCCGGCACGACCATGCTCTTTGCCAATCCGCACCAGCCCTGGTTCGGCTACGGGCAATTCTACGAAGGCCATCTGCACAGCGGCGAGGGTTGGAGCTTCTCGGGCTCGACGTTTTTCGGCGGCCCCATTCCCACGATCGGCCACAACGACAACCTGGGCTGGTCGCACACGGTGAACAATCCGGACATCGTCGACGTCTATCGCGAGACGTTCGATTCGCCTGACCGTCTGAAGTATCGCTACGCCGACGGCTACAAGACGGCCGAGGAGTGGCAGGAGTCGATCGGCGTGCGCACCGGCGACAAAGTCGAGCCGCGCAAATGCACGTTCCGCAAAACGCATCACGGCCCGATCATGGCCAAGGACGACGACACGCATTACCTGGCCGTCCGGGTCGCCAAGATCATGGAAGGGAGCCGGCTGCGGCAAGCGCTCGACATGACGCGGGCTCGCAATTTCACCGACTGGCGCAAGGCGATGGCCGGCCTCAACCTGCAAATGTTCAACACGGTGTACGCCGATCACGACGGCAATATTTTCTACGTCTACAACGGCACGATTCCGCGCCGCGATCCCAGTTTCGACTGGACCAAACCGGTCGATGGCAGCAATCCCAAGACCGAATGGAATGGCCTGCACACGTTCGACGAGCTGCCGCAAGTGTGGAATCCGCCGTCGGGCTACGTACAGAACTGCAACGCGACGCCGTTTGCGGCCACCGACGACGGCAATCCGTTCCAGACCGATTTCCCGCCGTACATGGTCGAAGAGCAGAACGAAGACAAAAGGCGCTCGAAGGTGTCGCGCATGCTTTTGCGCAAGCTGCACGGCGCGACGTTCGACGATTGGCAGCGGCTGGCTTTCGACACGACGCTGTACTGGCCGCTGATCGAGATTCCGCGCTACCAGCGCGAGCTGGAATTGTTGAAGGCGTCGAATCCCGAGCTGGCAGCCAAGGCCGCGCCCTTGATCGCGCACCTGGCCGATTGGGACTTCCGCTCGTCAGTGACCTCGACGCAAACCACGCTGTGCGCCGCCTGGTATCAGGAGCTGTACGGCACCGGCTACCCGGCCGAGAATCTCAAGCCCGAATATCAGGAGAGCCAGGCCAAGCGGTTCGAGGCCTTGCTCACGGCAGCCGCCAAGATCAAGGCCCTCTACGGCGATTGGAAGGTGCCGTGGGGCGATATCAGCCGCATGCAGCGGCATGCCAACCAGGCCGAGGGGGCACTCGTGCCGTTCGATGACAAGCTGTCGAGCATCGCCTGTCCCGGCGCGCCCGGCCCCTTGGGCATCGTCTTCAACACCTATTACACCCCCATCACGCCGCAGCGCAAAAAGCAGTACGGCATCGTCGGGCATTCGTTCGTGGGCGTGTACGAGTTCAGCAAGAACGAGAAAGTGAAGGCGGCCACGATCCTGCAATTCGGCGAGAACGCCGATCCCAGCTCGCCTCACTTTTTCGACCAGGCCCAGCTCTACGTGCAGCAGAAGTTCAAGCCGGCCTGGTTCGACTGGGACGAAGTCGTGGCGCACGCGAAGGTGAAGTACCACCCGGGCGACAAGTGACGGAAGAGAATGCCGAATGAAAAGTGCCCCTGCTTAGCCGCCGGGCTTGCCCGGCGCGCAAAGTACTGACTGCCGGCTGCCGACTCGTGTCTTTCGACATTTGACGTTCGACATTCGTCATGTTCAGTCCATCGACTTGGGACGGTCGATCAACAGCGCGACTTCGAAGCGCGAGTGCGGCACGTCGCTACGTACGACCGACGCCGGGCGCATGCGCAGCTCGCTCGTCACCTTGCCCCAGCTCCACGACTTCACCTGGTAGATGTACAGATTCGGCTCGGGCGTCTGCGCCCGTTTGAAGCCGTATTGCGATTCGAGGAAGGCCACCAGGCGGCGCGTGTCGCCGGTCGTGCCGAAGAAGGTGATCCGCGCGACCCGTTGTTTCTGGTTGAAATAGTACGTCAGCGAACCGGCCACGTCGGCATCACTGGTGCCCGTGACCAGCGGAACGCGATAGCCTTGCACGTCGAGCTCGGCCAGATTGGCGGAGACACGCGGCCAATTCGACAGCACCCAAGCCGTGGTCACGTCGAAACGGAGCACTTCTTCCAGCGAATGGATGGGCGTGGCCGGCTTGGCGGCCTTGGGCGTAGCGGCATCACCCGCCGTAGCGGCTGCTGCGACCGGTTGCTCGGTTTCGCCGGGCACTGCCTCGGCTTTCGCCGCTTCGTCCTTGCCCTTGGCCGGCATCACGCGGGCCAAGAGCCCCGAGACCCCGTTACTCGTGGAAAGCACCCACGGCAGCACGGTGGTCATCAAGAACAGGGCGACAAACAACTTGCTTCTGCCGGCCATCCGTCCCTCCTCGCCGCACCCCCTGACGCAATCACGCGATATCGCGGCTCATCAAAAGGGTATCGGCCGGTTCATGCGGTGCGCCCCACGCATGGTTTGGGCCGTCGAATGACACGGAATCTGCGCAATCGGACGATAGCGTGACATGGGCAGGATAAGTAAACTAAATCGACCTCCTGAGCAGTATTCCAGTGTGGGCATTTAAAAGCGATGGAAGTGACCGACTTCACAATTAGACTGCTGCTTCTTTTCTTCCCGGGAATCATCTGTTTTCTGACGGTCGATGCATTAACGGTGCATCTTAAGAGACGCCCGCACGAGATCGCGCTTTTAGCATTCGTCTACGCTGTTTTCTCATACGTCATCTTTGCCTTGCTAAAGGCGCCCTTTGGGATAGAGTTCCCCGAAACGGGCGGGATCTTCATGCCCCCGCCACAATTGAACCTATTCAAAGCGCTTGGCGATAAAGCGGTTCCGATTAACGCCGTAGAGGTCGCTGTCGTTACTTCGATCGCATTTTTGCTGGGAATCGCGACCAGTTACTGCATCAACCAATTTTGGTTTCATGACATTGCTAGGGCTCTGAAGATTACGAAGAAGTTCGGGCCTCCGAACGTCTGGTCGTTCGCTTTTAACATTAACGAGGTGAAATGGGCGACTGTTCGGGATCTTGAGGCAAAGCTGATGTTCCAGGGATATATTCGTGCATTTTCTGACGTCGAGGACCAAGCCGAAGTTCTTTTGACCCAGGTATGCGTATACAATGAGGCCACGGGGAAGCTTTTGTACGAGGCTGACCACATGTACCTTGCACGACCGAAGGATAACATGACCGTGGAGTTCCCGTTGACGAAGCAGGAGCTTTCCGAGGGCTAAACGATGACAGATAAGTGCGACCGCAAAGTTTTGCCCTTGCCCGAGCCACGCTCAAGTAAGGGCGGCCAGAACCCTCCGAGTCCGCCCGCCAACCGCCCGCCAGCACCACGCGGCAGCGCGGAGCGCGCGCCGAGGTCCGGGGGTTCAGGACGAACAAAGTAGACCAAGTAAGTTGGAATGCCAGATGAGCGATCGATATCGAAAGCCTGTCGACGTGACCCACGTGAGGCCGAAAGCCGGCCAAGAAAAGGGCGCGAATCCGCCAAATACTACCGGCGCCCGTCCGGCCGCGCCTGGCGGAAGCGGCGGCGGGTCGACAAATCAGGGTCGCGGAGGCGGCGGTAAGAAGTAGCCAGTCTGGCCGCTTACGTCTTGGGGATCATCACCCGGTCGCCGTTCTTCATGGCCGACTGGTGGGCGCAGATGCCGGTCATGGTCCAGTTGGCGCTTGTGCCCGCGTCGGGCCGGGGCGGACGGTCTTCGACGATGGCGCTCAAGAACTCGTGCGCCATGTGCGGATGCGACCCGCCGTGGCCGCTCCCTTGTATGAACGACAAGTGCTGCGCCTCGTCGGCGTCGTACACCCCCTTGGTCGTGAAGCGGCGAATCCCCTCGGGCAGCAAATGGGCGAAGTCGGGCACCGTCACGCGCTCGGGCTTTTCGCCACGGTGCAGCACGCACGGCTCATGCTCGACGCGCGTCCATTCGAAGGCCACCTTATCGCCGTACACGTCGAAGCTCTCGATGTACTGCCGCGCGGTCTCGAACAGGCTGCGCGTCACTTCGCAGCACAGCGGCGAGTCGGCCAGGCGGATCGTGGCGGTCTCGACGGCGAACGGTGAACCGTATTTGGCCGTGAGCTTGTCGCTGATCCGCCCCGACCCGTGACACACGACGCTTTCGGCGCGCTTGTTCGGCAAGTGCAGGCAGGGGCTCACGCAGTGGGTGGCGTAGTGCATCGGCGGCAGCCCTTCCCAGTAGCCGGGCCAGCCGGCCATCTCCTGCTGGTGCGAGCCGCGCAGGAATTGAATCCGCCCCAGCTCGCCGCTCTCGTACAGTTGTTTGACAAACAGAAACTCGCGGCTGTAGACCACCGTCTCCATCATCATGTAATGCTTGCCGCTCTTGCGCTGGGCGTCGACGATGGCCAGGCATTCTTCGACCGTGGTCGCCATCGGCACGGTGCTGGCCACGTGCTTGCCGGCCTGCAAGCCGGCCAGGCTTTGCGGCGCGTGATCGGGAATCGGCGTGTTGATATGCACCGCGTCGACGTTCGGATCGGCGAGCACGTCTTCGTATTTCGTGTAGCGCTTGGCGATGCCAAAATGGTCGCCGATCTGGTTCAACTTCTCCGGCGAGCGCTGACAGATGGCGTACATCTCGGCGTGCGGATGGTTCTGGTAGATCGGGATGAACTCGGCCCCGAAACCGAGGCCGATGATCGCCACGCGAACTTTTTTGGGGCTGGCCATGAGATGCGTACTCCGCTGTGGACGGCTGCGAACGAGCGACCGTGGCTTGTCCGACTGTAAATCATTGCGGCGAAGCGGGGTGCCCCTGGTGGCTTGTCCACCAGGGCTCTGCCTGAACCGCGCTACAGAATTTTCCCGCTGAAAACGTGGCCAGATTACAATACCCCTCGTGACGACGCAAGAAACCGCCGCGACGCGGCAAGGCTGTTCAGTCTTGCACGTTGCCCAAAGAAGCAGGCGGGACGCCCGCACCACAAAAGATCGGGAGCGACCGTTGACTGTAGTGCGGCCGTCTTCGGTTGCACGGTCCTCCCGACTTC
>DASZWQ010000053.1 GCA_035546535.1 Pirellulales bacterium
GCCGTAGAGCGTCAGCAGGTAGAACAGCCCCACCATGAGCTCGGTGCGCTGCGTGACATATTCGACCGTTTCGGTGTTGATCGGGTGGAGCGCCCACAAGAGCGCCGCGGCCAGGGCCAGGCCGTCGGCCGCGCGATCGAATCGATGCTCGAAACGCTCGAGTCGCAAGGTGCGCCGCACGAGTGCAAAGAGCACCAGCGCCGCCAGCACGTGCAGGCACACATTAACCACATGGAAGCCGAACGGATCGAGGCCGCCCGACGCGACGTTCAGGGCAAACGACAGATTCACCAGCGGCCGACCGGCGGTTGGGTACTCTCGCGCCGGCCACAGAGGTCCCGAGCCCGGCTCCTTATCCCACAACGGAAAGACGTGCTGCAGCGATGGGTTCTGCTCGATGCAAGTCAAATCGTCGAAGATGAAGGGGCCACGCAGCCCGCTGTGGTAAGCGGCGACCACCGCGACACTCAGCACAACAGTGGCCAACAGAAGCGCCGGCATTCCCGGCTGGGGCAG
This sequence comes from Pirellulales bacterium, assembly GCA_035546535.1. Classification (NCBI taxonomy): domain Bacteria; kingdom Pseudomonadati; phylum Planctomycetota; class Planctomycetia; order Pirellulales; species Pirellulales bacterium. The sequence goes on from DASZWQ010000053.1 coordinate 517, forward strand.
CCTATTCGGCAGAAGACGGCGTGCCGATGACTCGGCCGTGGTCACCTCCGCGGCAGGCGCGGCTGAATCGGATTGGGGGAGCGAATCGCGCATCAACGAAGAGTGTGGTAATCCCCACGTATCACGGACCCGGAGTTTTCGCGCGTAACTTGTCGAGAGCCGCTTGGGCCAATGCGTCCTCGGGATGAAATGCCAAGGCGCGGCGCAAATACGTTGTCGCCTCGGCGGGCTGATTCAATTCGACGAGCACGATCCCGATATTGCGCAGCGCGTCCGCATGGTTCGGCTGAAGACGTAGAGTCGCCTCGTATTCCTGGACGGCCGCCGGCAGATTGCCGCTTGTGCCCAAGAAATTGGCCAGCTCGAAGTGTACTTCCGGCCGGTTCCCGTCGAGACGCAGGGACTTCTGGAAATTCTCGAGAGCCTGTTCGCGCGCTCCCATTCTGGCCTGCACGAGCGCCAAGCCGTAATACCCTTCGGCGTAATTGTGGTCGACGCCGACGGCTTTCTCGAATTTCGTTTGTGCCTCGGCAAAACGGTTTTGCGAAGCCAGGGCCATACCTTGGCCAAACAGCGCACGCCCGTCGTAGGGACGCATCTCGAGCGCCGCGCCAAACTGGCGATCAGCCTCGTCAAACCGACCGGCCTCCATGAGCACGAAGCCGCGTTTACGACGGATCTCAAACAATCGAATGCCCGATATCTTGTCCTCTTCGCACAGGCGAATCGAGGTCGCCAGCAGATCGGCCGCCTCGTCGAACTTGCCTTGCGAGTCCACATGATCGGCCAGGTTGGCATAGGGCATCCAATTGCCGGGATTCTTGGCAATGATATCGCCGAGCAGTGTGGGAATGTCCTGGTAAATGAACGTCTGCCGATAAGAGAGCACCCCCAAAATGAACAATAGCGCCGCTCCGGCGAGATAAACCATCGAGCGATTGCCGGCCGGAATCTTGATGATCGCCCCCACAGCCCCGGCCGCGGCCAAGGCGAATAGAGCCGTGCACGAGTGATACTGAAAATGGTCTGCCACCTGGGCATAGCGCATGTAGTAGATATTGAAGAAGCCGAGCGATGGGAACAGGACGCCGGCAAAAATCAGCACGGCCGCCAAGGGACCGCGGCCGATGCGCCCGCGCGCCAGCCAGAGAACAATAGGCAGCGCCAGCGCCGCCGCAGGAAACAGGTATTGCCACCAGACCTGCGGGTCGATCTTCCAGCGTGGATAAAGAAACACGAGCGGGTGCGGCCACAGCAGCTTGCTGGGATAAAACCACAAGGCTCGGCCGGCCAGCAGGAAGCGATTCAAAAACGGCTGCGACCAATCATCCCCTTGCGCGCCGACGTGGTGGGTTTCCATCCAAATCGTAATCAGACTCAAGGCCAGGCCGATGGCAAAGAATGGCAATAGCGCCACGATTTCCCGCCCCTCCAGACGCCCTCGTTTCCACCAGTAGATCACCAAAAGCACGGCCGGCAATGAGACCACCATGGTCTTCGCGAATAGCGCAAGGGCAAACAGCAGGAACGCCAACGCGTACCAGAGCGCGCGACGCTTTTTCGAGTCCGGCGCGCGATCGATTTCGACCGCCACCGGTGAATAGCGCAGATAACACAACATCGAGGCCAGCGCCAGCGAGAGACTCAGGACGTTTTTGCGCTCGGTCACCCAGGCCACGGATTCGACGCACACGGGGTGAACGGCGAACAGCGCCGCGGCCAGCCACGCGCCAGGCACCTGCAGGCGCACCAGCAGCCGCCACAGGAGCAAAACCGCCGTGGCATGCAGCAGGATATTGTCCAGGTGGTAGCCAAACGGCCGCAGTTCCCACAGGTGATACTCGACCCAATAGGTCGTATACATGAGCGGGTAATACTGCTGGATCGACTCTGGCACGAGCCACATGTCCCACAATCCGGCGGCGCTACGAAGCGTTTCATTCGTGGTGATGTTCTCGCCGTCGTCCCAGATCAATTCGGCACGCAGTGTGGGCAAATACACGACGAATGCCATCGCGACCAGGGCGGCGGCAAGCCAGATGACCGTTGGACCGAAAGGTGCCTTGGCCGCGCGCGAAGCGGCCCCGCCGCGATCCCGTCGCGAGGCATTCGAGCGTTTGGCAGGGGGCGAAGCAGGCATGATCACGCCAGCGCGGTTTACGATCGATGTCTGATTCTCGACAGTAGCACGCGCATTGCGGTCCGTGAAGAACAAAGCCCGTCGGGCCGCGACCAGCGCGCAGAAAAAGGCCCGATCCGTTGTCCGGATCGGGCCTTCCAAGGAGCAAATCACGATTGGTTGTCGAACGGTTTCCTTAGGCAGCCTTCTTGCGGCGATAGACCATGCCGATGAAGCCCACCAAGGCCAGGCTTCCCAGAGCCACCGAGCTGGGCTCGGGGATCAGGGCGCTGGGCACCTGACCGCTCAGGTTAAACGCCAGGTTGCTCAGCATCAGATTGGCGGTCAACGTCGTGTTTTGAATATTGATCGACGTGACACCGCTCGAACTGCTACCGACGCTGAAACTCTCGCTCGTCGCCAGCGGAGCAACAAACTGGAAGGGAATCGGCGGCAGAGCGGACAGGTTCGACTGCAGATCCACAAGCATGTTGTTCAGGTGCGTCGAGTCGGGGAAGGCGCCGAAGGGGACGCCCGTATCCGACGTTTGCAGGTCGGCAATCGGCAAGCTGCCAGAGAACGTGACCTGGGTGTTGGTCGGCAACGTGAACAGAGTACCGACATTCAGGTTGATGCCAAGCACGTTCAACGACCCGGTAACGCTACCGTTGAGTAAGATCGAGAACGTTCCAGGAACCAGCGCGTTACCCGGGTTACCGCCCGAGACCGTGGCGGGGCCCGACGAAGTGAAGGTAACACCGCTGATCGAACCCGAGAACGTCGGCGTCAGCGTGAAGGTACCAACGCTCGTTCCCATCGAGATGCCCGAGGCATTGATGCCGAAGGGCGTCACGGTGCCATCGCTGAGGTTCGCGTTGAGCGAATTCAAGATCTGCGGCGTCCCTGGCGTGACGTTGTCATACGTCAGGCTGGCCGTGCCGCTGGCGTTGCTCGTCGACAACGAGACGGTGCTCGGACTGAGCGACAGAGTGGAGGTCTGATTCTGAGCCGAGAAGCCGATGTTCGTGTTTACGAACACAATGTGCTGCTTGTAATTGCCGGAAATGGCATTCGAGCCAAGCGCAAGGGTCGAGCCCGACCCCAAGCTGAGACTGGCTGTGACGTTTCCGAGATTGCCGGCACCATTCGGTGGCCCGAGCAATACAGTGCTGGTTACAGTGGCGGCCCGAAGGGCGCCCGCCGCGAGCACGACAGAGGAGGCGGCGATGGCCGCCGCCAAGAGAGTTCGACTTGTTTTCCAAATCATTAGCGGCTCCTCTTTGCTAAACCCTTAAAGGTGTCGAAGGATGCGAATCAGAACGCTTGGAACAAATCGCCTTATCCAGCCCAACCCAATTCATGGGTAGTAAACCCCGGACATCCGGAGTAACCCCCACCTTTAGAAGAGACTAACCACATTGGCGGGGAATGCAAGCTAAAAAGTGTTAATTTTCCAAATTGGTTGGGGATTTCGTTGATTTTGGCTTGTTTTTAAAGGAACCCGCTGGGGGGCGAGGCCAAAACCTCGGCTAGGGGGAAAACGGATGGCGACGAAATTCGATGAGCCACGCGTCGATTTCCGCTGCAAGGTCCGTGAGGCCGTTGGTTCGCGCCAGGTCCAGGGCCCGTTCCGCAGCCGCGACCGCCTGCTCTGGCTGTTGGGCCTGGGCGCGAGCCTTGGCGGCGGCAAAGAGCGTTTCGGCGTCGTTCGGGTCTAGAGACGCGGCGAGTTCGAGCCGCGCCGCGGCCTCGCCAGGTCGCCTGAGCTGTAGAAGCGCGTGTCCGTATGCGCGATAAAGCGCGCCCGTTCGCTCGCCGTGCTGCTCGGCCGACTGGAACTGGACAATCGCATCGGGCAGCCGCCCCGCCCCCGCCAAGGCACGCCCAAAGGCGTAGCGAAGCTCGCCATTCTCGGGCTCCGCTTCGACGGCCTTCCGCAGCAGGCCAACGGCGGCGGCCGATTGCTGCGAATCCACCAGAGCGTGGGCCAATGCCTTGGTTGCAGCCGGAAAATCCGGCTGCAGACGCAGCGCCTCCTGGAATTCTTCGATCGCCTGGCGCAACTCCTTGTCCTTCGCCAGGGCTCGTCCCAGGTTGTAGTGCGCGTCCGCTGACCCCGGTGCTAAACGGACGGCATGCTTTAGCCGAGTAGCGGCCTCGCGGGAGCGCCCGAGCTGCAACAGCGCCAACCCCAAATAACTGTGGACCTGGGGTGAATCGGGCTTGAGACGCAGCGCCTCCTCCAACTCCCGCAGCCCCTCCTCGCCTCGATCCGCGCCAAGGAGCAAGACGCCGATGCTCAGGTGTATCTCCGCGGGATTGTTAAATCCCAATCGGAGTGCCTCGCGATACTCGAAAATCGCCTCATCGACGCGGTCGACACCCGCTAGAGCCATGGCCAGTTTGACGCGGAATTGCGCCTCGCTGATTCCAAAAAACGCGTATTGAACGGCCTCGGTCAATCGCTCGATCGCTTCTTCGTTGCGCCCCGCGTGCATCAAAGAAATGCCCAGGCTTGTCAGCGCCAGCGCGTTGTGCGGCTGGTTGCGCAGCGTATCCTCCCACAGCCCGATCTCACTTTCGTAGGCGGTCATCCGCTTCACGTCGAGGGCGGCGAACGTGGCGGCGATCACGACCACGGCGACCGTCGCCGCAACGACGGCGCCTCGACCGGGGCCGTTTGATCCGCGCGCCGCGGCCGTCGTTCTCCGTGGCCAAATTCTGCCGAGAACGGAATAGCCGCCCGCGACGACCAAGGCGCACACCGCGGCCATGGGCAGATACATGCGCCGTTCGGCCGCGACCTCGCTCAGGACCGGCACCACGAGCGTGGGAGAAAGAATGATCCAGAGGGCTGCCGCTACGAAACCAGTTGCGGTGTTCCGCCACCACAGGTAGAGAGAGGCCAGCGCCAATAAAACGGCCGGCAGTACCCAGGGCCAGGCCGTCGCGAAGGCGTTGATGAAGGTCATGTCGTAGTGAATCACTAGCGGCCAGGGCCACACGGCCAATTTCAGGTACAAAAACAGCACCTTGGCTTCGGTACACCAGTAGATCCAGGGAGATACTCTCACGGCTGCGCCCAGTTGAAAGCCCGCTGAGGCGGTACGCGGCCCCGCACGATTGAGCGCAAAGAGCAGCGTCCAGCCGAGGGCGAGCCCGACGTACAACGGCCACGACTGCCGCAAGGCCTGCCGCAGGGAGCCGGCGACGAACGCCCGCTCGAACAACAGCACGACCACCGGCGCCGTTACCATCACCTCCTTGCTGGCCATGCCCGCCAGGCACGCCGTGGTGGCGAAGAGCAACCAGCCGACGCGCGCCGGTTCGTCGCCGGCCGTCCAGTAGCGCAAGGCGCCGTAGAGCGTCAGCAGGTAGAACAGCCCCACCATG